>WJJX01000115.1 GCA_014729445.1 Candidatus Moraniibacteriota bacterium
CGGCGCGCCTTTTTCAAGTGAGCGGTTATTTTTAAATTAGGAAATTTAGATCCAATAATTTTTAAAATAACCGCTCAAAAGCGGATTTTTTATTTTTAGAAAAAAATTAAGATTATTTAATTAAATTATTATGCATAATTTTTTCACCCAGTTCAATCAATCCGGCGTTATCAAGGTGATGGAGGAAGCCAGAAAGCATGGTTATACCGTAAGCGACAAAACCTGGTGTAATTTTGGGCAGGGAAGCGCGGAGCCGGGGATTATTAAAGGGGCGCCTGAAAGGATTACCTCGTTTAAAGTTTCCCACAAGCAGAACGCTTATGCTCCGGTTTCGGGTTTAAATATTTTAAGACAGCATACGGCCGATCTTTACAATCAATTATTTCGAAATAAAAAAAATTTGGTCAAATTCGATTTGGAAAATGTTGATATCAGCGGGGGAGGAAGAATGGCTTTATCCAGAATTATTGCCAGCCTTGGTAAAATAAAAGTCGCTTATTTTGTGCCGGATTATAGTTCCTATGAAGGGATTTTGAGCGTTTTCAATAATATAGATCCGATTCCCTATTATCTAAAAGCGCAAAATAATTTTCAATTTAATTTGGCTGAATTTAAAAAGTTTCAACAAAAATATAAAATTAAAGCTTTAATTTTGAGTAATCCTTCCAATCCGACGGGCAACGTAATTATCGGTAGAAAGCTTAAAGCCTTGATAGAGTTTGCCAGAGAAGCCAAATTTTTAATTATTTTTGACGAATTTTATTTCAATTATCTTTATGACGAGCAAAAGCAACTCTTTTCGGCCACTGAATATCTGAAAAATATCGAAAAAGATCCTATAATAATTATAAGCGGGCTTTCCAAATCTTGGAGATATTCGGGCTGGCGGGTTTGCTGGAGTCTTGGGCCCAAAAAAATTATTCAAAAATTAAGCATTGTGGGTTCCTTTTTGGACGGCGGCACCAGTAATCCGCTTCAAAACGCATCCCTTCAAATTATAAATAGAGACAACTTGATTAAAGAAACCAAAGCCATCAATCGAGTGTTTACCCAAAAAAGGAATTTGTTGGTTGAGAATTTACAAAAATTGGATTTTATCGTCAATAAGCCCAAGGGTTCTTTTTATGTCTGGGCCAATGTTAAAAATTTAGCCGAACCAATTAATACCGGAATTAAATTTTTTAACCAAGCCTTAAGGGAAAAGTTTATTGTTGTTCCCGGTAAATATTTTGATTTAAATCCTCATAGAAGAAGAAGAAAATTGAATATGACCGATTATGTAAGATTTAGTTTTGGACCCAATTTAAATCAAATTAAAATCGGAATTCGATCCATTCATCGATTAATTGAAAAATTTAGATAATATTAAAAATCGGTGGAATATACGTATATCCCAGCCCCGTATCCCCAATTTAAATCAATCATTCCTATGTCAAAATTCTCCAAAATTCTCCTAGCCGTATCCGGCGGCGTCGATTCCTCGGTTTCGGCCCATTTATTGAAACAAGAAAATCATCGATTGGAATTGATTCATTTTTTAATTCCCAATAACTACGATTCCAAAAATGATTTGGATTATTCAAAAAAGAATTTGGCAAAGGTTAAAACCCTGGCTGAAAAGTTAAATCTAAAGTTACATCTTGTCGATATCAGAGAGGATTTTAAAAATTCCGTTATCGATTATTTAATTCAAAGTTATCAACAGGGGCTAACGCCTAATCCGTGTGTGATCTGCAATCGAAGAATCAAATTTAAAAAATTGCTTCAGCTTGCCGATCAACTCAAAATTAACTATGTCGCCACCGGCCATTATGCCGGAACCGTTGAATTATCCTTGAATAATAAAAAACAGTTTTTTATTCAAAAAGGAATCGACCAAAATAAAGACCAATCTTACTTTCTCTCAAAATTGTCTCATAAAACCATCAAACAACTGATTTTACCTTTAGGCAATCAAACCAAACAAAACGTTTACCAGCTGGCCGAAAAGTTTAAATTAAAAATTAAAAAAGAAGAAGAGAGTACCGGCCTTTGTTTTTTAAAAGAGGCTTTTGATCAATTTATTCAAAAAAAGATTAAGGAAAAGCACGGCGATATAGTTGATCAAAATGACAATATTATAGGTCGGCATCAAGGGCTTTCAAAATATACGCTGGGACAGCGAAAGGGAATAGAAATCGGCGGTGGCGGCCCTTATTTTGTAATTAAAAAAGATTATTTAAAAAATATTTTAAAAGTTTCCAATGTCGGCGACGAACCCCGGCTTTTTAAAGACAAAGTCGTTGTTGATCTTTCTTATTTGAGTCAAAATAGATTGGATTTTGTTAAAAATTATGCGCTTAAAAATTTAAAAAATTTAAGCTTAAAAATTCGCTATGGTCAAAAAAACGAACGGTTAAAGTCGATTAATTTTAAAAATCATTACTGTGAAATCAAACTAAAAAACAAAGTAAGAGCGATAACGCCCGGTCAAATCGCAGCGGTTTATTTTAAAGATATAGTCTTATTTGCGGGAGAAATTTTGTAATTTTTAAAAAAAGCCGCAAGTTTGTCCCAAAAGCTAAAATTTAGCTTGAAAAGCCCTAATCAGCAGGGTTTTTTATTTTTGAATAAATAATTTTCTGTTATCAGAGAATTTATTGGGTTTTTAAGTTGACAAAAAGATTTTGGTGGAATAAAATGTAATTAAGTGAAATAAAGTGGTATGAAGTGGTAAATAATCTTTAAAAAGCAAATAGAATTTCCATGTTTATCGGCGAATACAAACATACTCTTGATAAAAAAAACCGAATTTCGATTCCGGCCAAATTTCGAAAAGAGCTGGGCAAAAATGCGGTTATTACCAGAGGATTGGATAATTCTCTTTTGCTTTATCCAAACAAGGTTTGGGAGGAGATAGCTTTAAAATTGGGACAGATGCCGGTAGGCGAAAGCGGCACCCGCAGTTTTGTAAGATTAATGCTTTCCGGAGCCAGTGAAGTTCAAATAGACAAGCTGGGTCGCATATTAATTCCTAATTATTTAAAAAAGTATGCCATTTTAAAAAGAGATACAGTGATCAACGGTTTGTTTAATCGAATGGAAATCTGGGAGGAAAAAGCCTGGGATAATTATAAAAAAACGGCGGAAAAGAATTCCAATACGGTTGCGGAGAAACTTGGCGAGCTTGGTATTTACTAATTGAAAAATTTTAATTAGATTGAAGAGTTAAAATTAAAAAAACAAAAAGGATGCAGGCAAAAGATCATACCGCGGTGATGCCCAAGGAAGTTATTGAGTATCTAGCACCCGGTAAGGGAGCGGTTATTGTCGACTGCACCCTGGGCAGGGGAGGACATACCTTCTGCTTATCAAAGCAAGTTGGAGAAACTGGACGAATAATCGCAATCGATTACGACCAGAAAAATATCAGACATTTTGAGGCTGAAAAGCCGGCAAACACCGAAACCGTTTATGGAAATTTTAAAAATATAGATCAGATTTTAAGAAAATTAAAAATCAAAAAAGTAGACGGATTTTTATTGGATTTAGGTTTTTCTTCGAATCAGTTAAACAGCATTGAAGGTTTGAGCTTCTTAAAGGATCAAAAATTGGATATGAGAATTGATCCTGCAAACGAGCTTAGCGCCAAAGAGGTTGTCAATCAATTTTCCAGCAAAGATTTGGAGAGAATTTTAAAAAAATACGGGGACGAAAGCAATTACCGAAAAATAAGTGGGGCAATTCGGGAAGCCAGAAAGGAAAAAGAAATCGAAACCAGCAAAGAATTAAGAGAGATAATTCAAAATTGCTTTCCAAAGAGTAAGAGTAAAATTAATCCGGCGACTAAAAGCTTTATGGCTTTAAGGATTTTTGTAAACAAAGAGTTGGAGAATCTCAATATGTTTTTGGAAAAATTCGATGATTTTCTAAAAATCGGCGGCCGGATCGCTTTGATCAGTTTTCATTCAGGAGAGGATAGAATCGTCAAAAATTTTTTTAAAAAAAAGATCAGAAAATGCATTTGTTCGGAGGATGAAATAGTCTGTCGCTGCGATCACGAGCCGGATTATAGAAAAATAACCAAAAAACCGATTCAGGCATCCGAGAAAGAGGTTAAAGCCAATATCCGATCCCGAAGCGCCAAATTAAGAGTTTATCAAAAAATAAGTTAAATAAGTTGAAAAATAAAGCTTTGAAATAATTAAAACAAAATGGGAAAAATAATCGAACTAACACAATATAAGGGTCGAAAAGCCAAACCAAGAAGATATATTTTTAGAAACAAAATTAAAGTCGGACTCTCGACTCTGGGATTTTTTACCATTTTAATTATTTTTGCCTTATCAATTTTGTATTTGACTCAAGCAAACAGAACCGCCACTTACGGTTACGAGATCAAGGAATA
>WJJX01000116.1 GCA_014729445.1 Candidatus Moraniibacteriota bacterium
ATGCCAAACCCTTCGTGCATGGCTGTTGAAACATAAATATCGGCTTCTTTTAATAACTCCGCCTTTCTTCTTTCGCTTACCCGGCCAAGAACTTTAATTTTTTTCTCCAGATTCAAACTCTTTACGTATTGTCTAAGGTCTGACTCCATCGGGCCGCCGCCTACAACATTTAAAACAAATCGCTGGTCGACTTTTTTTAAAGCCTTAATTAAAAATTTTAGATTTTTTCTTTTAACCAGTCTTCCGATGGTGATAAGTTTTATTTTTTGATTTGAATGCCTCTTTTTAGCCTTTTTTAAATCGATTGCGGTTTTATCCTGCGTTGATTTAAAACCCAGAGGGATAATTTTAATTTGCTTTTTTATCTTAAAATATCGATAGGCCTTTTCTTGAATCTCTCTGCTTGAGGCTATAACCTTGTCGCTTCGATTAATGATCTTTGCGACTAAAAATCTGGTCAGAAAAAATTTATGCCCCGACATCAGGCGGCTGGGATCGTAGATATCGGCTCCGTGAATTGTCAAAATGTATTTATTTTTATAAAGGAAACTCAATAGATAGGTTATAACGCCGGTCGGAATGGCGAAATGGGTGTGTACAAAATCATAGCGACGCTTTTTCATTAAACTTCTGGTTTTAAAAAAGCCCGAAATAACAAAAAACAAAAGATTTAAAAATCCAGCGCTTTGTATCTTTTTTCTTTCCCGGCTCCAAACTCTATAAACCCGCACCTTGTTTTTCTTCTCTATTTTGCTTAATTTTCGGGAACCGGAAGTTATTACATCAATTTTAATCCCCATCTTGGACCATTCTTCAGATAAATCCCTGCTAAATACGCCTCCTCCACCTCCAAGCGGAGGATATTCATAATTTAAGACTAAGATTCGCATAGTTATTTAATCAAATTCTCTTGCTCCCAGATAAATCAGATCGGGATTAGCGGGGTCTATCGCCATATCGTTGATTGGATGGGGAATTTTAAGTTCGGTGGACTGCCAGGTCAAACCTCCGTCAAAACTTTTATAAAAAACTCCCCGCGAGGTATAATAAATTATATCGGAATTATAACCTCCAATCGCCATCGCTCTAATCCTGATTCCTTCCGGATTTTCCAAAGTGGAAAGCTGGCCCCAAGTGACTCCTCCGTCCATGCTTTTAAAAATACCGATATCTGTTCCGACATATACCACATCTTTCAGTTTCGGATCGACTTCCAGCGAAAAAACATCTTCAAAATCGGCTTCCGGCGGAAAATTTTCGCTTAGATTAATAATAGGCGGTTTCTCCAGAGCATATTTACTTTCATTGATATTAAAATTTTCCATCCCCTCTGATTCCTCGAACTCTTCAAGATCTTTGCCTTCGATCATTTTGGTATAATCGATCTTCATAATTCCCTCTTCAAAAACTCTAAGGTAGATTGAATTTCTATTTTGCGGATCAATGGCCATTTTGACAATGGCATTTTGACCTTTAACTTGACCAATATTCAGCCATTTATCCCCCCTGTCCAAACTTTTGTAAATCGTTCCGTTGGAATTGCCCGCATAAATAACGTTGGGATTATAGTAGTCGACTTCGACAGCGGGAATAAAATTTTCTCCGGCCGGCTCTTCCCAAACGCTTTCCCAGCTTTCACCGCCATCTGTACTCCTCAAAATCCGACCCCTGCTTTCAAAAACCGCGCCGATATAAAGATTGTTGCTGTTTCTTCTATCAATGGCAATAGCGTAAACATTATGTCCCTTGGTGACCTGATTCCACACCTCTCCGCCGTCGGTACTTTTAAACAGGCCCGACCCTTTGGTGCCGGCATAGATTATGTTATGATCATTAGGATCTATGGTTAAATTCAGCACATCTACAATCCCAAGAGTTTTTTCCTCTTCAACATATTTAACTTTTTGTTCAAAGGTTTCGCCTTTGTCGCTGGATTTATAGACGCCTTTGGTTTCATTTTTGGGAATTAAGGAACAACCCGAAAGCAATAACAGACAAAATAAACTGATGATTGATTTTTGCATGTTGGTTATTTAAAATTTTTATATAAAGCTGGCTTCAAGCTGCAGCTTTTTCGAGGCATTGCTAAACTTTAAAATCTCTTTTAACCTCAACAATTTTTCTAGAAGCTGCTTGGATTCTAGATGATTTAAATTAAGCTTATTATAGTCTTTAAATTCTTTAAAGTCATCATAGAGCCCGATCTCCAAATTCAAGATCACGAGGAAAATCCAGAAATCAACAAGCTCCAGGAGATTATCCTCATCTTTTTCAAGTGTTTCAATGATCTCAAACTTTTTCCAAATTGGAGCTTCTATTAGATTATAAAATTTTTTTTCTTTTTTTTCCAATTCTTTTATCCCTTTTTGCTTGCTCTCTTTTAATGAAGCTATTCGTCCCCAATTCAGAAAAACAGCCTTGGAATCGATTTTTTCCTGTTTAGAAAAAATATCTCTTATTTGCTTGGGTTTCATTAAACCCAATTTGATTATAAGGCTGCGAGAAACAATTGTTGAGAGCAAGTTTTGAATCGAATCGGTGATGATTATAAAAATTTTATGCTCATTCGGCTCCTCCAGAACTTTTAACAAAGCGTTTTGAGCCTTTATCGACATTCTGTCCCCGTCTTGGATTAAACAAACCATTGTGTCCTCACTTTTTAATTTCATAAAGCTGATAGCTTCGTGAATTTGTTTAATCGATATTTGATTTTTCTCTTCGATTAAACCGACGGTTTTAAAATTTTTGAGCTTATTTTCCTTTTTGATCAGACCATCCACCAAATAAAACGCCAGCTCCCTTTTGCCCACACCTGAAGGACCGCTAAAAATAAAAACCCCCTGCTTTGGTTTTTGGGCCAGAATTCTGTCTATATATTTTTTTTGGATATGCAGCATGGAAATTTTATTTAGCCTTCTAATTTGCTTTCGATGAAATTTCGCAGTTCTTTTCTGAATCTTTTATCGGAAAATTTTTGCACCGATTCTATAATGTCTCTTGAATTATATTTTTTAATCCTGGAGTTGATCCGATAAACGCCTTCGGCCAAAACTTCTACGGTTTGAGCTTTGAAAAATTCGCCTGAAATTCCGGGCTGAACAATTTCTTTGGCTCCCCCCTTTTCAAAAGCCAAAACCGGCTTCCCGCAGGCCATCGCTTCCACTGTTGAAATTCCAAAATCCTCATCAGACGCCTGGATAAAAGCTTTACAGCTTCTATAATAATCAATCACTTCCTTTCTTTCTTTAAACCCCAGCATTTTTACCGTCGGTCCGGCCATTTTTTTTAATCTCTTAAACTCCTCTCCTTCGCCTATTACAATAAGCTCCCAGCCCAGTTTGTTAAAAGCTTTGATAATAATATCAATTTTTTTATATTTGGATAGTCTAGAAACCACAAGAAAAAAATTTTTTTGTTGATTTCTCCGTGAATATAATTCGTCCACTTTAACGGGTGGATAAATCAGGGCGGAATCCGATCGGTAATATTTTTTGATTTTTTCCCGAGTCGCCTTGGAATTGGCGATAAAATAATCCACTCGATCAGCGGAAACCGCATCCCAAATCCGAATATAATTAATCAAAAATCGGGTTAAAAATTTGATCGAATTGCTGTGGATTATATTTCTTACGTATTGATGCGTATAATCCCAGAGGTATCTTGTCGGACTGTGGCAGTAACAGATATTTAAAGTCTCGGGTTTGGTGATAACACTCTTGGAAAAAGCGCCGCTTGAGGTTAAAACAACTCTGTAGTTTCTCAAATCCAGAGTTTCGGGAGCCACAATCAAAAAAGGAAGAGCTAATTTCGGTCTTTCTTTAAACAAGCCGGGCAATTTTTTAATATATGACTCGCGAATTTGATTAGGCAGATCCAAACCAAGCTCCTCTTTATGCATCAAAGTATAAATAGGAGCTTTAGGCCAAACGGCTCCCATTTCTTTTAAGGTCATCTCGGCTCCGCCGGTTTTATTCAAAAAATCATGAACGATCGCTATTCTGTATTTTTGATTCATAAATTTGATTAGCAAGAAAACAATCTTAATTAACCGTTTTTCCCGGCAGTTCTATCTTTTTTTTACTAAATTCATTAATTATCCTATCGGATAATTCTCTTTTTATTTTGATTTTTCCGCCGGTCTTTACTTTGGCCCAAATTCTTACAATGGCCGCGTTATTTTGAATTTCATTTACTCCCTTGTTTTGAGGAGTCTCGATAAACAATTCCTTGAAATTTTTATCTTTAGCGATTTTTTGAATTTCCTTGTCGATAATTTTATGGGCTTTATTAAAATCTTGGTTTACTTTAACCGGAATATCCAAATTAAGGATACTAAAGGAATTGGTGTTGTTAGTTACCACCGCTATCTGACCATTGGGAATGATATGCCTGGCACCGCCGGCCGACTGTAAAATGGTTCTTCTAAAACTGATATCCACCACTTTACCTTCATATTTGTCGACTTTGATCCAATCTCCCAAATTGTATTGATTTTCCAAAATAATAAAAATGCCGGCAATAACGTCTTTGACCAGACTTTGGGAACCAAACGCCAAAGGAAAAGTCAAAATTCCGGCTCCCAATAAAACGGGCTCGACATCGATGCTTAATTCCTGTAAAACAAAAAAAATAAAGTAAATTAGGATTATAATCCAGCTTGTAGTATCGATCAAAACGCTTAGCGTGTTAATTCTTTTTCGGACATGACTATTTTCTTTAGAATCCTTGAAACTCAAAACACTCAACCGCAGAAAAAAAGGCGTTATGCTTTTAATTATGAAATAAGCGACAAGACAAAAAAACAACACAAAAAGAAATTTTAAATCACTGTTGTATAAATCTAGAACCCCTTCTTTAAGATTTTCAAATTCGCTCATATTAACGGTTTTTAAATGCTTAAATTTTATATCTGTTGAAACTCAATATTAATACGCTTTGGCTGCTAAAATGTGCCGATGGTCGGAGTCGAACCGACACGAGCTTACGCCCACGACATTTTGAGTGTCGCGTGTCTACCAATTCCACCACATCGGCGAATATGGATTATTCTACACATTTTCTTTGGGTTTTTCAATCTTTTCAAGCTCTTTGAAATTTTTTCTCGGTTTTTGGGAGATTTTATACAGATCTTTATCGATCTTTTTAAATTCCTTGGAACTGTTATTGTAGGCATTAACCGTGGTTGTTAGGTGGGTTCCGATTTTTAAAAAATGATTCTCATAATTTTTTAGATGCCGGTCAAGCTTGTCAATGTTCTTTCGAAAAACGCTCATCGATTCCTTCATCTGGATTAACTTGAGCCCGTGGAGAATGGTCTGCAAATAAGCATAGAACGAACTTGGGGAAACCAGAACCACATTTTTTTTATGAGCGTAATTGATGATATTTTCTTTGGTTTCCCTTATGATTCCGACTTTGGCGCTGATCAAATCGTAATAAACACTTTCTGAAGGAATAAACATAAAAGCAAAGTCAAAAGTTCCTTCATTGATTTTTATGTATTTTGCGGTTTCGTTTATCCTTTTTTTAATATCGTTAATAATGTTTTTTTCAAGATTTTTCTTCCTTAAGGTGTCTTTTTCTTCGATCATTTTGTTGTAGTTTTCCATGGAAAATTTTGAGTCGATCGGTAAAATTTTATCTTGATAAAAAATAACCGCATCTACAATAGATCCGTCCTTAAATTTATATTGAAGTTCAAACTGTTCTGGATTAAAAACATTTTTTAAAATGGACTCCAAATAATATTCTCCTAAAATTCCCCTTTGTTTGGGATTCTTAAGAAAACTTTCCAGACTTTGGAGTTGTTCGGCAAAACCAGCGATTTTTTGATTGGTTTGTTCGAAGCGACTGATCCTCTGAGAAGTTTGTTCGATTAATCGCTTGCTTTCCTGAAATTGATTTTTGATTGATTTGAAGGAAAAATCCATTCCCCGATCCAGGGTTTGTCTGATTAAATTCAACTTGCTTTCCAATTCCTTCCTATTCTCTCCCTGATTCTGGCGGATTTCTTTTCTTAATTCATTTATAATAATAAACATATTTTCCTGATCTTTATTTCCCAACTGCGATTTTTTAAGCTCCTTGATTTTGGAATTGAAAAAATAAATAATAAAAAAAAGTCCTGCAACGAAAATCATAATTATAACCAAGATTGGGTCCATACTTTTATTTTACTTAATAGTTAAGTTTAACTGATCTTTTATAAATAACAAAATTTCCAGAAAGTCTCTAAATTGATAAATTCCTTTTATTTTTTGAGCTTCCTCTTTGAAATAAGGAATTTTTGTAATTACTTTAAGATCCAGTCCTTTTTTATCAATCACTTTTTTAATCGCTTGATTTTCTTTGATTTTGTCGTTAATAAAAAAACCGGTTTTTGAAGCTTTGCCTTGAACTAACTTTAAAATATTTTTTTCTTTATCTATAGGGCTTATAACAACCTGTATTTTGTTTGAATCATCTTGAATAACCTTTTCGATTAGTCGAGAATGTTTGATTTTGGCTTTTTGAAAAGCCGATTCGCCGTAAGAAAAAATTATTATCTCCGCTTTGACCTCTTGAATTAATTTTTTTAAAAAATCGATCGATCCTGGAAAAGTATATCGATCAAAAGATTTCAACAACTGATTGAAATCTTTCTCCAAGTTGTCTAATCTTTCATTTTTGTATTGATTGCCGGCTCGAATCATTTTAAAAAAGCTGGTATAGGAAAAAACAAACTTATTTGCGTTAAGGTAATGCGGGGCTTTGTTAAAAACATCTTTGATTAATCCTTTATACAGATCATTTTTTTTAACAGCCGAAACTAAATCTTCTTTAAAACTGAAGGTGTCGACTAAAGTATCGTCAAAATCAATTATCGCATAGCTTTTACTCATTTTATTTAGCTTAACCGAGCCTTTTTTAACTGATGCTCCAATTTACTTATCTGCTTTTTCAATAAAGCAACCTCGTTTTGAAGTTCCATAGCATCTGTTTTGTTGATTCTATCCTCGAATTCATCGCGCCTTAGTTCCGATTTTAAACGATGGATCTTGGCTTCCAATTTCGCGATTTCCTCTTTTCGATCTTTGATCGACTGCTTACTAAATCTAATACGATGCTCCAGCGCTTTTAATTTTCCCTCTTTCTTGTTGAGCTCTTTTTTCTTTTCCTCCAATTCATAAGAATACCTCCTGATTTGCCTGTCTCTATTTAATCTTTTTTGTCTCCTTTTTTCAATCTCCTCGTTACTTAAATTCATATTAAAAATTAAAATTAAATGTTTGAATATTCTTGTTTAAGGGATTCAAAGACAGACCCTCTTAACTGATAATTGCCTTTGATCCTAATTTTTATTATTTTACCATTTTCATCTTTAGCCTTTAAGATAATCTTTCCGTTGCCCGGTTTTAGTTGCCTGATTTTGGCTTTTAAATTTCTTGAATCATTTTTAGTTAAATCCAATTTAATAATCAATTCCCTTAGATTAGAATTTTTAGCCGAATGCTGAATTGTCGCATCAGGATTCCGCACTGCCTCAATTTTTCCTAACTTGGAGGCTTCCTTATTCATTTTCTCCGTAATTTTACCCATTTTATCAACCAAAATTTTCAGACTGCCGTCTTTGTCATTTAGTTTGCCTTCGGCCCAGATAAATCTATCCTCTATCAATAAATCATGATATTTTTGAAAAATCTTAGGAAAAATTATCAACTCCAATTTTCCCTTTAAGTCTTCCAGCTCCGCAAAAGCCATTTCCTGGTTGTTCTTAGTGAATATTTTTTTGACCCGAATCAACTGGCCTCCCACTTTGCTCGATTGAATCCGCATCTGGCGATTGTGTTTGTATTTCTCTTCCAAAGTTAGAATATCGGTGGTATATTTTTCCAGGAACTTTCTATATGCCAAAAGCGGGTTGTCTGTAACATATATTCCCAATAATTCTTTTTCCCATCTTAATTTTTCCTTTTTATCGATTTTGATTTGGTCCTTTAGAACCAAACCGAAATTATTTTCCCTATTTCCATCATCAGAGCTAATCTCTCCAAAAAGGCTGCTCTGCCCTTGTTTTTTAACGGTTTTTATTTCCTTGGAATAATTTAAGATTTTATCTATATTAGCCAAAACTTCTTCAGCACTGGCAATACTATTCAAAGCTCCCGCTTTACATAAACTTTCGAGCGATTTTTTATTTAAATCCTTGTCTTCTATTCGCTCAATAAAATCTCCCATATTTTTGAATTTGCCGTTGGCTTTCCTTTCCTTAATAATCGATTTGACTAAATTTTCTCCCACGTTTTTGATCGCGTTCAAACCGTAACGGATGAATTTTTCCTTTCCCTTTCCGATAGAAGAAAACCTGGCAAAACTTTCATTTACATCGGGAGGTAAAACCGGAATCTTCATTTTCCTGCATTCCTCGATCTCTACCGAGATTCTGTCAATATTATTTTCGTCGCTTGAAAGCAGAGCGGCCATAAATTCAACCGGATAATGAGCTTTAAAATAAGCCGTTTGATAGCCGATCATGGCATAACAGGCGCTATGGGCCCAGTTAAATCCATAACCAGCAAAAGGTTTAATAAAATCCCAAATTTTTTCCGCGGTTTTGCCTTTAATTTTATTATTGATACAACCCATAATAAATTTCTCCCTTTGTTCATCCATCATCGATTTTATTTTCTTGCCCATTGCTTTTCTTAAAAAATCCGCTTCTCCGGCGCTGAAGCCGGCCAGCTGTTTGGCAATCTCCATAACCTGTTCTTGAACCACAATAATTCCGTAAGTTTTTTCCAGAATCGGTTTTAATTTGGGATGCAAATAGGTAATTTTTCTTTTGCCGTGTTTGCCGGCGATGTAATCCGGAATCCAATCCATCGGACCGGGTCTATAAAGGGCTACCATATCGATTAAATCCTGAAACCTGCTCGGTTTTAATTCTTTTAGATATCGTTTAAACCCATCAGATTCGAATTGGAATACGCCGGTGGTTTCACCTTTGGCGAAAAGTTTTAAAGTTTTTTTGTCATCCAGCGGGATTTCATCCAAATTATATTCTTTTTCATATTTGGCTTTAATAAATTCGATTACATTTTGAAGAATCGTCAAGTTTTTTAAACCCAAAAAATCCATTTTTAAAAGACCCAAAGTTTCCACATGTTTTCCTTCAAATTGAGTCACCGGATGATCCTCTTTAGCTTGATTGGTCCCCTGCTGCAAGGGCGTATATTTCTCC
>WJJX01000117.1 GCA_014729445.1 Candidatus Moraniibacteriota bacterium
CTAATCACCCGCTGCCCCAGCGACTGGGAAACTGTCGGTAATTTAGCTAAAAACAAATTTAATCCCTACAAAAAAATCAAACCCTGCCAAGTCAAATACTGCGACTGCCCTATCGCTTCAACCGAAAAATGCGTTAATATCAACAAAAGAATCAACAAAGAAGAGACGAGTTTGGAGGCTTTGATTGGGAGCCAGGATTAAGAAGGATGGATAGGATAGTAAAATAATTTTGCTAAGCCACTTTTTCTCCGGTTGTCTTAACTTCCCAAACCATAGGATCATTAATATCTTTAAAATCTTTTTCGGTAAAACTAATAGGTTGAATCCTTAAATCTACATTATTTCTAAGCTCCCACAATTTTAACCTATTTTTTTCGTTATAATTTTTCACTTGATTGGTTATAACGGCAACATCGATATCACTCCATTTATGAGCTTTATTTTTAGCATAAGAACCAAACAAATAAACACTTTTAAAGGGGTATTGGGCTTCTTTTAATTGCTTAACATATTTATTAACTAACTTTTTTGCTTCCGCTTTTCCTTTAACTTTTGACATAATTTTTCGTATAATTTATTAATCTTTAAATATTTAACTTTAATACTACTTAATTTATTGTATTTTTTATAAAAATCCAATTTATAATCAGGATACCTTGAACTAATATTAAAATCGTTTACTTTATTTAAAAACTTTCTTTCAATTTTACTTAAATCACAATTAGCTAATTGGTCTAATCTTAACAGATCATGAATATAAGGAGCATGCTTCTTTGTTTCAAAAACAACATGCGCTTTTAAGATTTTTTCAAGGATAATATGACCAAAAAATAAACAATTACTATAATGTTTAGCCTTAAAAAGACTCTCCATAACCTTTTTATCATTTTGGGCCGTTTTTACCCAATAATCAACCACTTTTGTTAAATTTATCCTTGGCATGTTTTTTTCTTAAACTGATCTTATCGACATTATCACTTACTGTATTTAAAATAACAAAAAATCGATTAATAATCAATCTTGCGAACCAAGATAGCCAGGATAAAAAAAATATACAGGATGGAAAAATATCCTGGGTATCCTTCTTAATCTTGGGTATCCTGGTTCATATCCTGGCCATCCCGGTTCAAATTAAAAGAGGCCCCACCTCGGAAACATCAACCGTCCAAACTGCACGGTATCCGTTATCCATTTAGATGGGGCCCTTTTTTTGCGGCGGATTCCGATTATTCGGACCGCCAGATTTTCTCGACATAGCACTTGGAATTCCCACAAGGGGCCTTCCGGCCGCTTTCAAAATCAGCCTGAAGTGCTTGCGCCGCAACAAGTGCAGCATCTCTTACTTCTTGTGACGGAAAATCATTGATGTTAATCAGCATAACCTGAATACGCCAATTTTCGTATTTGACTTCCACCATTTGGGGGAGAGAACTATCTCCCCAGTAATTCACTTCGAAATCCTCGATATAACCAAGTTTTTCGAAAGTTCCAGCCATCACGATAGAAGTAAAGATAGCCAGGAACACCATTGCCGCCAAGATCGCCTTTTTCATCTGTCTTTCTCCTTGTTGTGGGTTTAACAAACCTGACCTCAGGCTGAAAGATTACTTTCTGTCTGAAGCCACATAACAGGATAAAAAAGCTTTGCTTTTTATTCTGTTATCCAGCTTCAGGATTTTATATATTATCATAAATCTTAATTTTTGTCAAGGAAAAGTTTGGTTTTTCTTCTAAAAGGCTAGACAAATGAAAGAAGCCTTACCCTTAAACATCAATCGCTTGAAGCGACTAACGTCAACATCTGGGTAAGGCTCCTCGGTTTTCTCCTTTCGTTTAGAAGTTCTTAAAATTGCCTGGCGTTGGCAGCAATATTTCTGTTTCCTCGCCAGATAATCGCCATATGGCAGTTCTTTCCACTTCCGCACGGAGTTTTCCTACCGGCCGCTATATCGGCGGCTAAACAGTTAGCTGCCTCGAGAGCTTTCATTCGGACTTCCTGAGAAGGGAATTCCCTCAAATTGACCAACATCACTTGGATGCCGCCGTTAGTCCATTTCGTTTGGACTTGAGGAGTGCCTCCATCTTGCCAGTAATTTACTTCGTAATTTTCCAATGTTCCGGCGAAATCAAACTGACCTGACTCCGGCCGGGAAACCGTGTTAAAGGTCTGGGGACATCCATCCCCTGAACCGTCCTGACAGTCGGGGTCCCAGATTTTAGCGGTTGTTCCGCTTCCTGCCGCCGTCATCGCGCTTACCGCTGTTGTCCCTTGTCTTCGCAGCTTCAGGTTTTCGATTTCGAGATCCTTAATCTGCGCATGAAGAATTTCCAACTCATCGATTAACGCCTGACGAATCCTTAGCTGGTCAATGGTCATTTGATCGATTTGAGCATTCTTCACATAAAGCTGCTGCTCAATTCGAACTACTTGGGCGGTGAGTCTATCGACTTCGATCTCTTTGGCGCTCAGCCTGCCTTTGATCTTAACATTTTCCGCACTTACCTCTCCCAAATTTGTTTCAGCAGCGCTCAAGTCCCGCCGGATCCGGAGGTAATCCATATGTGTTCTCCCCAGATCGGTCGTTTCTGCCTTGATCTCAGCCACCTGGAATTTGGGTTTTTTGGTTTTAAGCCACGCCGCATGAAGCTTGCGACCCTTGACCAAAGCCGCTCTTGTCTCTCCCGGAGTCTCCGGATAAGTAAACCGTTGTTCGGCTGAAACATGATCAGGATTTGCCAAGTTGTTATGTCCCATGGCAATAATCATGTTCCACCCATTTCGCTTGCATAGTTCGCTAAATGTTCCGCCTAAGGGCACCGTTCCAACAAAGACTTTTCCAAGTATCGACACTGTCTGGCCTGTATCGGCCTTGATCTCTTGCAAGTCTTTTTCCACTCTGTCCAGGCGGTCGTCCAGATGGCTCCGCAATTCTTTTATCTGTCCACATTCGTCACACCCCGTTTCGCCGGCGAAAACTCCACCGGCAACCATTGCCAGCATTGCCATCATCACGATGGCAATTTTCAGGTTTCTGTTCATTGTGTTCTCCTTTATCGGTTTTTGGGGGTTAAAAAACTCACTAACTTCTAAACGTTTTTAAGGTGCTCACCTCCTTTCAGTTGGAGTAAACTTTTGGAACTCCGCCCAATGCGAAGCCCAAATCACACCCCCAGATTTTTCAAAACCCAATCTGAGGTTGTGATTTAAACTTCTTCTTACCATGCAGAATTAAAACGGTTGTTAATTTAAGGTACTAACTAGACTTTAAGACACACTCCAGGGTGATCTATTATTATAACATTTTTAGCTAAAAATGTCAAAATAGATCACCCCTTTTTTCCTTATTTAATGAATTTTTAAAAAATTCTCTTAATTAATCACAATTTTTCAGGGTAGTTTATAGCATCGAGTCTATAAAATCAAGATTACTTGACCAGTTTCAACAACTGCCTCGGCCCATTAATCAATAAGTCTTTAAAGGTCGGTCGGTAAAAGCAGCCGATTAAACAGCCGATTTGGCACTTTAATGAGGCTTGGATGAATTTTTTTCGCTCTGGACTTTGGATGAAGTCGGTTAGGCTGCCTTTTTTAAGGTCGTAGATTTTTCCGAATTTGCAGGCGTTGACTTCTCCTTTAGGGTGAATGGAGATTCTGTCGATTAGGCCAAAGCAGGGATTATGGGTTCTGTCTTTTAATTCTTTGGTGAAGTAGGGGTAAAAATCTTCGATGTGCTTTTTGCTGTTTAGGATGATTTCGGGATGTTTTTCTTTTAATTCTAAAAGACGTTTGATTACTTTTCTTAACTTGGCGTAATTTTTTCTCTGCACCCATAAATTGGTCTCTTTTTGCTTATCTTTAAGGGTTCTTCGATTTTGGTAATCAAACAGGTCAAACGGTTGGATGAAAAACAAGAAATCATTTTTAATTGCATAATTAATGACTTTTTCTACTTCATCTAAATTTTCATTGGATAAAACAAAATTAAGCTTAATCTTAATATTAGAATAATCGCCTTTATTAAAAACCTTAACCGCTTTTTGAAACGCTTGATAAGCACCTTGAAAACCTCTTAAATCATCATGTTTTTCTGCATTAAGCGCGTCTAAGGAAAGCGAAATATGTCCTCCGCCCGATCGATTGTACTCTTCTAAGATCTCTTTGGTTAAAAGATAGCCGTTAGTCACAAAGTGGGTGTAAAACCCTTTTTGATTAGCGTGTTTTAATAACGGGAAGATCTTATCCTTCCAGAAAAGTAAGGGCTCTCCACCGGTAACACAAAATTCTCTAATGCCTAAAGTCTTCATCTCATCAATTAATTCTATCATTCTTTCTTTGGAAATGTATTCTTCTATTTTTTCTTTAAATCCTTTTTCCCAAGAAGGACACATTTTACAACGAAAATTGCATTTACTAGATAAGGTGTATTGCACCTTTTCCGCTTTAGGCATCCATTTGCCGGTTCTTAAAAAAACTCGACTTTGAATATTCGATTTAACTTTATTTAAGCCAATTCTGGTATATTTTTTAAGTTTATTAAAATTCATGATAGAAGGGATTAAGAATTAAAGCTGTTTAAAATTCTATTAATACAATAATAAAACTTTAAACCGATTCTAATAATTTTTCGTAAGCCATTTTAGCCCGATCGGTTTCAGTTTCTTCTTTTAAGTCTCTGGGCCTATCCTCTTTAATTTCTTCCACCGGCAAATTTTTCTTAACTTCCTCCGGTGCTGAATACTCGATTTGAGGATTATAATTATTTTCATAATAATTTTCATTAGAAGGAAAATAGTTTTCTTCTTCTTTTGAATAAAACCAATTATCAATCTTTTTTCCGTTAATTAAGATTAACCCAACCGAGATAAAGATTCCGGAAATGAACCCGGCTACAACTACTAAAGGAATATTCGGAAAAGTCGGCTTGTTAGAAATAATCGGTCCACTAATCCTGTTTAATCTAATATTAGCGTTGCCATGGTATTGTCCGCCGTCTTCGGTTAATTCTCCAATAACCGCTGTCATTATTTCTTGATTAACTTTTTTATTTTCATAAATAACTTCAATATCAACGATCCCGGAGTTAACAATACTGTTTGATTTAACCACCTTATTCCACTCTTCTAACCTTTTATCATAATCCTTTTCCCAAATAGAAGTTTTCGCAATCGCCGGATATCTTTCAGCTACTCCATCCATAAAATTAGACGACCCGACCACTTTTTCGATGACTTCTCCGGCATATTCCGAAGCCTTAGCCGCTCGATAAGCGTCAATGTCCAAATTATCCTGCAAAATCAAAATCTTAGCCGTACTGCTATACTTGGGAGTAATAAGACTACTGACAATAAAAGCTAAACAAGCAAAAAAGATCCCAAAAAAGAGAATAAACTTCCATCTCTTTAAGATTAGGCCAAATTCCGATATTTGATTGTTGGAATTGTTTCCCATTGCTTTAAAATAAACTAATTGATTAAATTAACTTTCGTAACAAGCCACATTACCATAAAAATAAAAACTTGTCAATATTGTCAACGGATGATTTTGCGTTTAGACTGGAAAGAAATAAACCTAAACCCCCTCTGTCTCCCCCTTCATCAGGGGGAGAACGATAAATTAAAGTTAACGTCCCCTCCCTGATAAAAGGAGGGACAGGGTGGGTTTTTAAAAAGCCCCACCATGCCCCAAAAGCCCCACATCATAGCCATCGTCCAAAACCTGCCTTTGCCCCAGGACCGTAAACTCATGGACACTCTAACCGTCCTCGTCGAGGCCGGTTACTGCGTTTACGCTATCTCCCCGGCCCAAAAAAGCCAAAAACCCTTCGAAATCATCCAAAACATCAAAATTTACCGCTATAAACCCTATATTTCCAAAGGCTCTTCCCTTTTTGGATATTTCTTGGAATATACAAATGCATTTATAAAAACATTTTGGTTGGCGGGGAAGATATATTTTTACCCCCCAAACCCCCAAGGGGGCTTACGAAAATCTACAGGGGGGGTTATTCATATTACTAACCCGCCGGATTTAATGTTTCCAATCGCCGTTTTCTTTAAGATTTTTGACCTGAAATTCGTTTTTGACCACCATGATTTGGTGCCGGAAATGCTTTTAGCTAAATTTAAGGCGAAAAAAACCGGTTTTTTGTATAAATTGCTCGTTTTCTTCGAAAAATTGACCCTAAAATCGGCCGATTTACATATCGTCACCTGTGAATCCGCCAAACAATTAACCCGAAAACGCCATAATTTCAAGGCAAAAACCGTGATAATTAGGAATTCAATCGATTTACAGCCTTTTGAGATCAAACAAAAAAACCCCATCTATCTCCCCCTTCATCAGGGGGAGAACGATAAATTAAAGGATAACGTCCCCTCCCTGATGAAGGGAGGGACAGGGTGGGTTTTCAATCCAGAGGTTCTCTGCGCCTACGTCGGTGTTATGGGCCTCCAAGACGGCCTAAAAAACCTGATCGAATCGATCAATTACGTGGTAAACGGCCAAGGCCGGACCGATATTGGCTTTGTTCTAATGGGTGATGGCGATGATTTAAAAAACATTAAACAACGGGTTAAAGACTATAATTTAGCTAAAAACGTGATTTTTACCGGTTGGGTTGATAAAAACCAGATGGCTAGTTATTTAAAACAAGCCCAAATCGGGCTTATGCCGGAGCCTCAGAACGATTATACTCATAATTCTTTGCATAATAAGGTTTTGGAATATATGGCGGCCGGGCTGCCTTTTGTTATGTATGAGCTAAAAGAAGACAAAAAAACCGCTAAAGAAGCGGCCCTTTATATCAAAAAAGAGGATCCGATTGCTTTTGGAAACGCGATAATTAAGCTGGCAGATGATGAAAAATTGAGGAAAAAGATGGGGGATTATGGGAAAAAACGGTTTAAAAGTGAAAAATATGGGTTTAAATATCAGAAAGAGAGTTTAATTGAAGCTTATTCGAGTCTGAACCAGGATGGTCAGGATTGAAACGGATGACCGGGATTGTTTTAAATATCCTGTTTTATCCTTTTTCATCCTGAAAATCCTGGTTCAATATTTGTTAGCATTGCAGCAAAAGAGTTTACACTTTTAAGTTAAGATAAAGAATTAAAATTTATCTTAACAACATGAATAGCTATGATCCAAGATACCTTATGCTACAAGAAAAAAAGTTAAAACAAATAATAAATAAAAAG
>WJJX01000118.1 GCA_014729445.1 Candidatus Moraniibacteriota bacterium
AAAATCTTTAAGGAAGGTTTTCTCGAGAACTTTTCTTTTGAAGGGTTTGCTTTTAGTTGTGTTCAAGCAGGTGCTTTTAAAAGAACAAGTTTTCCAAAAAGCTTTCCAAAAAGGAAAGCTTTTTTGTTGCTCATTAAAAAAGGAGAACGTAGGCGGTGAAAAGAGAAATTTTTTTCTTTTTTTACCGCCTATGTGTAGCGGGGAAATTTTATTATTAATTTATTTTTAGGAAAGGATTGAACGATGAAGAAAATGATGATGATTTTGACGGCAATGGTTTGTTTTGTTTCTTTTGCCGGCGTTGCAGACGCTGGCGAAACGATTTATTTTTTTCTCCTGGGAGAACTCTTTCATGTCGAAGTTCCCGTTGGAGAAAGAAACGGAAAAACTGGGATTATCAATGAAGGTGAAAACACTTACATCACCTTCTTCAACGCCGTGACCGTCGGCTTTTACCAAGGAAAGGAACTCTTGAGCAAGGGACGAATATTGAAATGTCCCGAAAAAGGCTATTTTATCGAATGGGAAGAGGTTTTCTTTGCCTTGGGCCCGGAGATTTTCACAGACCTCAAGCAAATTGAGGCCTGTGAATAAATATTGAGCAACAAGGCTTTGTTTTCGGACAAGGCCTTTTGTTATTGTTTCTCTTAAAATCTTCAAATAAACGGCAGGAGGTGTTGTATGTAACTCCTATATTCCAACTAAACCAAAAAAAATATCATCCAAGTGTGGATCTCTTTGGTGATTGTCATTGGATGATAGAGATTAGTAACCAGATAAATTTAGATAGCCATAAATTGCGTTTAATGCTATGATCGGCGAGAGGTGAATTTAATGAATTAATATCGATGGAAAATAATTTAGTAAAATCAAATAAAAGCGGAAGCCGAGCTTTGGTCGGGTTGTTGTTGACTTCGTTTTTTGTGGCCGGACTGCTGTGGGGGGAGATCGTTTTTTCTTTTTTAAAGGAAAGGGCAGAGAAGGAAGATCCCGGGGAGCTTGTTTTAAAAGATGATTTGCCTGTCGAAAACCAGTTTGGTCCGATTGAGAAAGATCTTCCGCCGCCGGAAGAGGACGAAGATTTAAACTTTTTTTTGGAAATCGCCGAGTTTGTCTTGGAAAAATTGGAAAAAAAGGAAAAAGTACGGGAAAATTGGCCGCCGGCTCCTCCTTCGATGGAAAAAATCAAAACCAAGGGCTGCGTGACCGACGGTTTATTGAGCGGCTATGGCAAGGAGGAAAAAAATCTAAAAATGATTAACCGCTCCGAATGCGAATACCTGCATCGGGCGATTGAAACCTGGCTGGACGCGCCCGATTTCGACGAGATAGAAGACAATATGGAGGAACTGGAGAAAAAAGATTTGATAATCGGGATGTTTATTGCCGAAGCAATCGATACCAAGGAGGATTTATATTATCCAAACGAGGATCGGGATTTTGATTTTTCCAAAATGTGTCGAGAAAAGACCAAAAATTACTGGGGCGAGCATACCTGCATTCCGGATCTTAAAAAAAAGGAATATCAAAGATATGTTCTCTATATTACCAAAAGAGCGATGGAAATGGGGGTTCAAAGTTTTACTTTTGGTCAAATAGACCATCAGGACGACCTCGATGACCCTCAAATTCAAAAAATAATCAACACCATGAAAATCAATGCTTCGCTTTTGGGAATTGAAATCGTTGTCGGCGCTCAAACTAATAGTATTACCGACGAAAAATATTTGAAATTTTTTGATTACATTGAAGGAGGAACCGGTCTTCGTCCCAACGGCAATATTGAAGACGGGGCTTGTTTTTCCCGCTGGTGGAAAAAACCCGGCGATTGGTGCTGGGCGCTTCTTTGGCACGAAACTTATGCCGCAAAGGCCAACAATGTCTTAATTCATTTGGACTGGAGCGGCAAACCCGGCGACGATATGAGCACCTTTGCCCGGATGAGCCAGGAAAAACGGGCCCAAACCTTGGAAAAACTTTATAATTACTTCACCGGCCAAGGCCACGGCTTCCTTCTGCCTTTTATGACCGCCCTGCCGCTAAACAACGGCGGCTGTTATGGGGAAAAGGAAAGGTATTATTCGGCGAATAAGAAGTATTCGTGTGACGACGAGGGGGCGATTAATGAGATTTTGGGGAAGGAGGAGGAATGATTTTGGTTCCCGGTGCATCCTTTAAGGAATACAATAAGCGTAATCCCGTATCATTCAAATTTTTATTTGATTTATTTAGCTATTTTATAAACATATTTTGTGCCGACAACCTCACAAAGTAATTATTATCGCACTAATTAAATTTATTTAGGGTCTTGCCTAGAATAAATTCTTAATTTATTCTAGGCAAGACCCAAAAGAAAAATTGCTTTTGCTCAAATCATTGAATCCATTCTCCTTTAGTTTAATAAATGCACAAAAAAACACAACTTTTATAGTCTTTTTAATTTTTTTAGAGTTTATTATATTAATAAACCTATTCTATATAAAAATAGACAGGCATAGAATGATTTATTCGAGGCGTCCCGGAGAGGATTCGAACCTCTGGCCTACGGCTTAGAAGGCCGTTGCTCTATCCAGCTGAGCTACCGGGACAAAATGATTAACAAGTAATATTAAAAAGGATTCTTGGGATTTATGCAAGTTCTATCAAGAAAATTGTGGAGAGGTTGAATCCGTTATAGCCGGGGACTAAAGTCTCCCGGCTATAACTTTTGTTTTGAGTTTCATCAAGCCAAAAGTTATAAATTCGATAGATTTTTTTCAAACCATTTTTTGTTGTCTTTTTTTTGCTCGCGTCTAGTCACCCAATCCTGCCAATTATCGACCCAATCGGGATCTTTGGACCTGTAGTCTTTGACGTCTTTTAAAACGTCGCTGGAGAGCATCCTTAATTGGGTCATCTCGATTCTGGAACCGGGCAGCTTTTGTAGAGCCAGGTTGGATTGGAAGATGATCTTTTCGACCGGTAGGACGGTTGCGATTGCATACATCCAGAGGCAGGAAAAGATTAGATATTTAAAGATGTCTTGTCTTTTTTTCATAAACAGGCTGATGATAAGCCAGATGAAAAGCAGACCAATGTAGATTACGGTGTAGGCGGCGAAGAATTTTTCATAACTTAGGCCGTAATATTTAACGTACAGAAACAATCTTTGACCGGCCGAAAAAAGAAGCAAAAGGGAGGCGAAGGTGAAGAATTTGAGGATCGACTGCACCCAGGGTTTGGTTTTATTGTAAGTTGCAAAGAAAAATGAAATATTGATGAGCGACAAAAAGAAAAGCTGCCAAAAACCGCTTTTGACGAGTTCTTCGGTCTGCTTAAAATCAATCGGCAGCATGCTAACCCATAATCTTTCAAGCTGGGTGTAGATAAACAAGAGATAAACCGCGCTTACTCCGGACAATACAATGCCGCTTATAATGGAGTCCGGATCAAAATCTTTTTGTTTGGGGGTGGTTTTTGAAAATACGGTTCCTCGAAATGAATAGAGCTTCTTGGTTTTTTCCAGCCAATTTAAGATAAGCGAAAGATTAAATAAGCTCAACAACAAAAAGAAGATGATTTTCAAAAAAATTGTTGTTTCAAAGATGGAAGTCAGCCATTCGCTGAATTTTTCGATTTTTTGAGCGAAAATCGGATCAGCCGACTGCAAAAGCGGAACAATTATAAAGCCTAAAAGAAATAAAAGAATGATGAGTCCTAAGACGACCTGGACTATTTTTTTGCTGTTTTTGGAAGTTTTAAAAACTCCGTCAAAAAGCTCAAGCATTTTTTGGCCGCTTTGATCGATTTTTTTCATTAAACCGAAGGTTAAACCAACGAGTTTTAAAACCAGACTCAAACTCCAGTGCATTTTTTGATCTTTGAACTGACTTTTTTTAATGATTGAATAAAAAGGAAAGATGAAAATAATCAGCGGAACCACTAAAAAACTGATCCATTTTAAGAAAGGATTTTCGTAAAGAGAAAAGCTTAGTCCGATCAATAAAAGGGGCAAAAGCCAAATCAGAGTTTTTCTTGTCTTAACTCTTCTGCGCCTTAAAGTATCAATAACCAGATAGACAAAGAAAAACAGATAGAAAGTCGCGTTGAAACCAAAAGCTCCGAGACCTTTGGACCAAAAACCCCATAAAAAAACCACCCAAAAAAGCGAAGCCAATAAAGTTAAAATGGTGATTTTAGTATTCTTTTTCATTTTTTTTACTTAATAATTAGGTCTTTGCATTTAAATACGAATCCAAAAGCAAAATGTCCCAAAAATCACCAACGGGGAGCCGCCTTATAATCTTCATCAATTAAAACTTCGCGCAGATTGTCAAGATCCTCTAAAACAATCCCGGTGCCTCTGGCTACAGCCGTTAGCGGATCTTCAATAATTTTAACTTTTATTTCAACATGCTCTTCAATCAATTTATCCAAACCTCTTAAAAGTCCGCCGCCGCCCGCTAAAATAATTCCTCTCTGCATTATCTCGGAAACAAGCTCGGGCGGTGTTTCCTCGACCGCACCTTTAATATTTATAAGCAGAGTCCTGATTGAACGAGCTAAAGCCTCTCTAATATGTTCATCCGTAACATCGACTTCCTTGGGCAGACCGGTAACCAAATCCCTGCCTCGAATTGTCATGCCAAGCGGATCATCCAAAGGGTAAACCGAACCAATCGCAATTTTAACATCTTCGGCGGTTTTTTCGCCAAGCATTAAACCCAAAGTTTCCCTGGCATAATCGATTATATCTTCGTTTAATTCGTCTCCGGCGATTCTAAGACTGCGCGAAACCACAATCCCGCCCAGGGAGATAACCGCGATTTCGGTCGTCCCCCCTCCGATATCAACGATCATATTTCCAGTGGCCTCCTGAATCGGCGATCTGGCTCCAATAGCGGCGGCCATGGGCTCTTCTATCAAGTAGACCTCCCTGGCCCCGGCATTTTTAGCGGCTTCCTGAACAGCTCTTTTTTCCACCTCCGTAACTCCGGAAGGAATTCCCACCACTACTCTTGGTCTTGGAACCAGCATAAAATTACTCTGATGAACTTTATTGATGAAATATTTGAGCATTTGCTCGGTAACCTCGAAATCGGAAATTACTCCATCGGCCAAGGGTCGATTGGCTACAATATGACTAGGGGTCTTGCCGACCATTTTTTTGGCTTCCCCTCCAATCGCCAAAATTTGACCGTTTCTGGTATTAAGCGCGACTACCGAAGGTTCGTTAATAATAATTCCTTTGCCTCTAACATAAACCAGCGTGTTGGCTGTTCCCAAATCTATCCCTATATCATGAGAAAATTTTTGAAAAAATTTTTCCAGCATAAAATATTTTACTTTAATTAAAGGTTTAATTTTAGTGGTTTATACCAGATTATCCTAAAGAGGAATCGGCTGTTTTTTTATTATCCCCGCGCCGCGGGGATAATAAAAAAACTGGTGCCTCCTTTTTTAAACTTTTTGGTCTTAGAAACAACTCATATAAAATTAAACCAAACTTTTAGTAAGCTAGACCGTCCTGGAAGAAGCATTTTCCAGCCGAAAATCCGCACGAAAATCCGGTTATCAGCCTTAATTTTTGCATTTTCCGACAGCCTAGTCCAGGGAATTGATTTTAAATGTAGACTTTAATTTTCTAAATTCAAAAATCTATTGCCTAAATCTTTAAAATCCTGGTTATGATATTACTCAATTCTTCGTTTTGCTTTTTTTCCTTGAGCTTCTCAATCAGGACTTCTCTTATCGCCACCGGGTCGTAATCTTCTATCGGAATCTCAAGCGTAGGTAGATATTTTGATTTTCTTTTAATGCTTAGATAGGCGTCACTGGGGGGATTATTATAAAAAATCCAAAAACTTTTTAACTCTTCAAAGTCATAAAAAGTGTCATCCACCTGCAATCCGCTTTCCAGAATTTTTATATCTATCTCCCTGGGTTCTTTTTTAGAATACAATAAATAAATAGCCGCCGCCAAAATAAAGGTAAAAGCCATTAAAATATTCTTCATCGGCCAAATAGACAAACCCACCATAATAGCCAGAAATACAAAGAATACAACATACCATTGCCTGTCTTTTTCGTATTTTACATACTCTCTTGCCCGCCAGGAAGCGAGTTCCCTCATTGCCTCAGGACCCTCCACTTTTGCAATATGGTTTTCTTCTTTTTGCTTTGGTAACTCCATTCTTTTAAAAATTAAGAAATTCAATAAAAGTTCAATTTTTTAAAAGGATTCCAGGTTCACCCCTTCGTCCCAATTAATTTCGCTGTATTTTTTTAGGACCGTTTTAATTTCCTCTCTAAGTCTATCATATACCTTTTGGGTTTTTGATTCAAATTTAATGGTGATATAAGGACCGTTTTGCGAATATCTCACTATCAGCATTCCGTCGGGAAAATCAACCCTGATACCGTCTATGGTTGAAAATTCGGCTCCCGCATACTTTTCTTTGAATTCTTTGACTAATTTATTATCGACCAGATCAAATTTAAGTTCATCAGGGCAACCAAGTTTAATTTCCGGACTGGAGATATATTTGGGGAATCCGTCAATGATTTTGGAAAGTGGTTTGGCTTTTCTCTCCAGGTACTCCAATAACCTTAAAGCCGAGAAGATCGCGTCATCATGGCCGTAAAAATTATCAACAAAGAAGAAATGGCCGGAAAGTTCGCCTCCAAAAACCGCTTTCTCCTGAGAAACCTTTTCTTTGATAAAAGTATGTCCGGTTTTGTGCATAATCGGGATACCTTTTTGGGAAACCACTTCCTCCACGACCTTGGAACAAAGCGCATTGTAAACGATTTTTCCTCCGGGCAGATAGTCGAGAATATCATCGGCAAAAATAGCCACTAAAATATCGGCCCAAATCGGGTTCCCTTTTTCGTCGACAACTCCCATCCTGTCGCCGTCTCCATCAAAAGAGATGCCCAAATCGGCTTTTTCCTTGACCACTCTTTCGCCCAGTCTTTTGAGGATATGCTCTTCTGTCGGATCCGGGGTTCCATTGGGAAAATTGCCGTCGATTTCGCAATTTTGCTCTATAACTTCGATGCCGATTTGTCTAAGCAGATCGGGAGCGATTGCTCCGGTTGTGCCATTGGAAGCATCGATTACGACCTTGAATTTTTTGTCCAAATTAATCACCTCTGCTTTTGGATAAGAATCGCTTGGATCGACCAATATTAGCGGTTTGAAACTTTTTAAGCTGATCCTTTTTACAACGTCATAAATATAAGCCTCCTGAAAATTCCTGGCCTTGAGAACCTGGCCCGGCCTATCCGTTTTGACTTCTTTTCCCTGCCAAACCATTTCTCTTAATTCGATAATTTCTTCGGTTCCCAAAGTATTGGAATAGCCTAAAGCCAGCTTCATTCCGTTATAATCGGCCGGATTGTGAGAGGCGGTGATCATTATCCCTCCGTTGGTCTTATAATGATACTGGGCGAAATAAACCATTTGAGTTAAACACATTCCTAAATCCACCACATTAATTCCTGATTCAATAAGTCCATCGATAACGGCTTTTTTGTATTCCTCTCCGGTTAACCGACAATCATAACCGACTACCGCATCTTTAATCCTCCTTTGCTCCAGATAATAGGCGTATCCTTTAGCAATCTGCTTAACCACGTCATAGTTTAAATCCTTGCCGGCAACACCTCGAATATCATACCCTCTAAAAATATAGGGATTGATTTCAATTTTTTTTTCAGTCATTGAAATTCTTTAAAAATTAGAATTAATCTTTTTTAAATTAATTAACTAATGTCTTTATTTCTAAATTTAAATATAATATTTTAATTTTGTAAAATTTTTAAGGCCAGGGTTTATTGTCAACATAAAGTCTCTTTAGAACCGCGTTGCCGTCTTGATCTATGGCTACCATTGCCGCCGTTTCCTTATTTAGAAAGTTAATGTTCTGCCCTGTTCCTTCGGGAATGAAGTATTCCTCTATTCCGTAGCGGACATCAACGCTTGAATCTTTTCCTCTTCCTTCTTTGTCAATATAGCTACGGATTACTTTTCCTTTAAGAAAAACTTTTTCGTTATTTAGAGTCTTTGGATTGGGCTTCTTCTTTTCTAATTGGACCGGTTTCCAGTATGGATTGCTTTTTATCAAGGTTACATAGACAGTGTCGCCTTGCTTAATTGAGTCGTCTTTAATCATATATCCACCAAAATGCGAAATTCTTTCATATCTAAAAGTGACATAATCTCCACGTAAAGGGTCACGGGGGTCAACGGGCGCTATCTCAAGTAAAACCGGCGTGCCGCCGACCGAGATCGATGCTTTGTAAACAAGGACTATAACTAAGACAGAAATTTGCAAAGCGAGCGCTAAAATGAATTTTGTTGTTTTTGTCATCATATTTCATTGAATAATTTGTTGGGGTTGGGGTTGGGGTTTGATTTTTTCAATCATTCGCCGCCTGGCTTTTTCCATAAAATATCCTACCAAAAAGAGCAACAAACCGGCGCTTATGAAGAAAATGCTTTTATCGATAAAATCAAAAAACCAGTCAAAATATTTGATGAAAATAAATAGAAACAAAAGAAAAGTGCCTAAATTGATAAACCAACTTTTTCGCTTTAAATATCCTAAAAGTATAAAGGCAAGCAATTGCAAAAAAACCATTAAATTAAAAAATATAGCGGCCAAAAAACCAATCGCATTTAAAGCGCCGCCGTCAAAAAGATTCTGCTCGGGCAAAAGACTTATTATTAAAAACAAACCCCCTAATCCTAAAATAACCAAATACTCGCTTTTAATTATTAACCGATGGATTAAATCATAAGTCGCCAAGCCGACTAAACTTGTTAAAAATATCAATAAAGATAGGCTTATCTGCCAGGAATAAATAAACGGATCACCGTTTGTTACATTTTCAAAAATTTTCAATCCCTCATCCATAGAAAAAATAAACAGAACTACGGTTATTGTCGATAAACCCAATGCCGAATAAATTTTTCTAAAACGCCGCCATTTAAATTCTTTTTCATGATAGCGGCTCATTAAATAAGCGATCAAAGCAATAAAAACTAAAGCGGCTATCAGGCTGGTGCCTTTTATATTTTTGTCACTGATCCATTCATCCGCCTTGAAACTCCACCAAACGGTTAAACCGATTAAACTCGGAGCCAAAGTGGAGACAAATTTCAAATAATAGGAGATTATCATACCGACAATCCCGCTAATAAGAAGTATAGTCTGCCAAGAAATTGCTTGGCCCAAATCTCTATTAAAAACCGCCAAGGTGACACCAAAAAAGCAAAGCGACAAAAGTGCGAAAGCCTGGCTTAATGAATCCTCTTTGTTAAAATTTTCACCGGAGTTTTTTTTCTTAAGCCTCCTTATAAAAAAAATAATACCGATTATTCCAAGTATTCCAATTAAAGGCACAAGCAGATAAATTATAAAATACATGTAAATCATGTTTCTAATAAAAATCTTTAAAATTCGGTGGTATCTTTTTTCTGATTACCAAACCGCTGACTAAAGTTATTACCGTTGAAGCACAAAGCAGAATCGAGGGGGTGAAGATAAAAGAATGAGTGTTAATTCCGTCAAGCAGCCCCCAAGGATAACCTATAAGGGAAACCACACCCAAAATAATTGCCATAAAGAAAATGGAGTAAGCCTCGATGGCAAAAGCCATAACAATGGAACCGATCATCCACAAGATAAAGCCATCCGGCCAGTTGGCGGTAGTATGAAACATTTGAGCAATTAAGAAGATGCCCGATCCATAAATAATCGAACCTAACAAAAACAAAGACTCGCCGATTCTCTTTAGCTTGGTTCTTTCTTTCAGCAACCAGCCTACCGTATAAGAAGCCAGCATGGAAGTGAAAATTATTCCTATTTTAAAAGGCTTTTCTATATTTTGCCAATTGGAAGCAATAAAAGAAAAGATTCCCGCCCCGACAAGAACCGCCGCTATAATTAAAATTACAGTGATGGCCTTTTTGGGGGCTTCCTCGCTTTTTTTTTCGGAATCGATGGCGTCAAAATTCTGCTGGATCAAATCAATGCTCCATCCCCGGCCTAAAAGATTCTTATAAATATCCTCTTTTGAAATCCCCGAAGCCAAAGAGTTTTTTATATATTGTATTATTTGTATGTTTTGATTATCCATAGCTATTCTAATATATCACAATAATAGCCGGAAAGCTACTGTGGGCGACACAGGATTTGAACCTGTGACCTTCTGCGTGTCGAGCAGACGCTCTAACCAACTGAGCTAGCCGCCCCTGTCGCTACTCAAATATTAGCTGTTAAAACATTCCTCCCAAACCGGCGGCGCCGCCGCCCATCATATCGCTGTACATTTTTTTCTGAACAGCTTTGTTGGCTCTGTTAACGGCTTTTCTGATGTTTTTTTCCAGTTTTTTGTCGTCTCTGTTGTCGATTTTTACCTCTAGGACCTTCATGGCTCCGTTTATTTTTACGGTTACTCCGTTTACTTCCTCTTCCACTTCGATCGAATCCATCTGTTTTCTGAGTTTATTGATTTCTTTTAATTTATCAAACATTTTTTTGAAATTTAAAATTTATAATTCCACTAAAGTGTTGTTGCCCAAAATCAGTTTATGGCCGGATGGTTTGGTGGCCTTTTGAGAACTCACCTGAGCGGCCGGCCCGATTAAACTGTCGACTATTCTTTTATTGCAATTAATTTTAGCCTCATCGCAAATTATCGAATGGGAAATTTCAGCCCCCTGGATATCGCAGTTATCTCCAATTGAGGTATAAGGTTCAATGGTCGTATTCTCCAATTTGCAGTTTTTGCCAATAACTACCGGACCTCTGATCAAACAGTTTTTGGCGATTTGGGTGCCTTTTTCGATAATCACTTTTCCCTCGATAATAGCTCCTTTTTTGACCTTGCCTTTAATGTCTAGCTCAATATTAGCCAAAATCAAACTATTGCCTTCCAGCAGGACATCGGGCTTGCCCGTATCCTTCCACCAGCCGGTTAATTCCTCGTAGCCCACTTTTTTGTTTGTTTCGATTAAATAAGTGTGAACATCGGAAATTTCAAGCTCTCCTCTGGGACCGGGCTGGATTTTTTGGACTGCTTCTCGAACCGCGTTGGAGTAAATATAAATCCCGGTAACCGCATAATCGCTTTTCGGTTTCTGGGGTTTTTCTTCAATTTTTAAAAGTCTGCCTTGTTTGTCAAAAACGGGCACTCCGAATCTTTCCGGATCCGAGACTTTGGTAAGCCCCAAAAGACAATCCAGTTGTTTTTTCTTGAATTTATCGATCAACTTTTGGAGCGGGGCAAGCACAATGTTATCACCCAGATAAAATAAAAGATCGTCTTTTCCAATCCAATCCAGAGCATTTTTGACTACGTGGGCAACTCCCAAGGCTCCGCCCGCCTGCTCCAGATATGTAATGTTTAACCCCCATTTTTTTCCGGAGCCGACGATTTGTTTTATTTCCTTATCGCCTTGGTTGATATTTATCGCCACTTCCTTAATCTTGGTTTCGGCCACTTTTTCCAGAGCGTAATAAATCATGGGCTTGTTGGCGAGAGGCACGAGATGTTTATTAATTGTGTACGTTAACGGTCTTAAACGAGTTCCATGGCCTCCTGCGGCAATAAGTGCTTTCATAATAAATAATTTATTTGTTAACTCGATTGTAGTCTAACAAAAATTTTAAGAATTTAACAAGCTTATTACCAAAGTGGAGAAGATAAAGCCCGTTATCTGGAATATGACCAGAAAAATTATTCCATAAGCTATCTTCATTTTTTCCTTATAAAAGAATAAAGTAAAGATAATCAAGGCCAAAAAAGAGCTAATAAGAAAAACAAAATCCTTGACGCTAAAAACGGTCGAGTTTCCTGATATAACCGTAATAAAAAAAACATAAGAAAACAAAATAAAAATATAGATAAACCAGACCAGTAATAAAAAAATTTTTCTTTTCTCCATAAAGATTTTTTATTGATATTATTTTAATTTAAAATTTTTATTGATAATCAAGTAGAATCAGAACCGGAATATATTTCTTTAATTTCTTTTAAATAACTCCTTAAGGCTTGATCCAAACTCCTCATTTTTTCGGTTTTGGTATTTAATAACCTCGAATATTTAGGCCTCTTGGCCGGCCTTTTAAATTTTTCACCGCTTATCGGTTTGATTTCAATATTTTTGTTAATTATATTAAACAATTTTACCGCACATTCAAACCAAGTGCAAGGTCCCTCGTTAACAAAATGATAAATACCGTATTGATTATTGTTTGAGCCAAACAACAAATTATAAGTCTGCTTGGCCAAATCGGGAGTATAGGTAAAACAGGAAAACTCCTCGTTGACCACTTCGAGCGTGTCCTTGACTTTACTCAATTCGAGCATAATATCGATGAAGCTTTTTTTGCTTTGATCGCTTAAGCCAGGTCTGCCAAAGAGTTTGGAGGTTCGGATGATGTAAAATTTGTCGCCGTATTTTTGAACTTCTTTTTCCCCCAGAAGTTTGCTTTGACCGTAATTTTGAATCGGATCGGGTTTGTCGGATTCCCGATAACCCGACTTTTTATCGCCTTTGAAAACATAATCAGTCGAATAATGAACCAAAACCGCGTTGTTTTTATGACAGGCTTTAGCCAGATAACCGGGACCGTAGCCGTTGATTTGTTTAGCCAGTTCATATTCTCCCCTGCTTTCTTCACAGGCGTCGACGGCGTTATAGGCTGAGGCGTTAATTACAAAATCCGGCTTGCTTTTGTTAATTTTTGCCTTAACTGTATTTTCATTGGTGATATCAAAATCCTCTTTATCAAAACCCAGCGGTTCATAATCCTTAAAAGTTTGCATTAATTTCTGTCCCAGATTGCCTTGGTGGCCGATGATTATTATTTTCATTTTAAATTATTTAGTATTAATTAATTCAAACTATAACAATTATTTTAAAATTATTATAATTAAGATGAAAAAGAATAAAATTTTAGTCAAATAGACTATCTTCTTAAAGCCTCCATTGGCGAGAGTCGGGCGGCTTTCTGAGCGGGTTTAAAACCAAAAATCAAGCCAACGGCACTGGAAAAACCAAAACCAACTAAAATAACAGGAATCGTGATGGAAAAATTAAGATTATAACCGTAAAAAGCAACAAGCCGTTCAAAAATTTGAGAAAAAACAAAACCTAAAACAATTCCTATGATTCCGCCGATCAAAGTTAACAATACGGCTTCAATTAAAAACTGATTTAAAATATCTTTGTTCCTGGCTCCAAGCGCCTTTCTTAATCCGATTTCAAAAGTTCTCTCGGCGACGGCCACGTACATAACATTGGTAATTCCCACTCCCCCAACAATTAAAGAAATCGAGGTTAAAACTAAAAGCATAATATTTATTATATCAAAAACATCTTCGACTATTTCCACGGCTTCGGTGATGGAAGCTATTACAAAATCGTCATCTTGGGGGTCTTCGATATCATGAAAATCCCGCATAAGCAGATTCATTTGAACCACGGTTTGATCCATCCTGGAGGTGTCTTTAACTTTAAAAAAGGCAAACTGAATGTAATCGATGCCCAAAAATTTTTTCTGAAGAGTCTGAACCGGCATGTAAATCAAACTGTCAAAATCGAAAAATCCACCTGATCCTCTTTCCTTCAATACTCCAATCACTTCAAAGGTCTTGCCCTCTATTTTGACATCCTGTCCGACAGCCGGCTGACTGGAAAACAAATCCTCTTTTAATTTGGAACCCAAAACGACAACTTTGTTTAATGATCGGGCTTCGTTCTTGGAAAACATCCTTCCTCTTTCCAGTTCGAATCTGCCGTCCACGTTTTTGATTCCCTCGGAAACCCCGAAAATCAAAGATGTTTTATTTTCATTTCTGTTTGAAATCACCCCCTGATTGATCATGCCGCCGTACCAGGCGGCTACATTATCCAATTCAGCCAGTTTTTCCGCCTCTTCCAATTTGAAACTGGTGACTTTGGTGGCTCCGGCCAATCCTTGAATGTTTTCACCCGATGAATGTTTCGTTTTAGGAATACTTACTTCTATTTCTATTAAATCCGTACCGAAAACCTCCACTTGATCAATTACGTAAGCTTTAATGCCATTGCCCAAAGCCATAATTAAAATCACCGACGCAACTCCAATCACAATCCCCAAAAGAGAAAAAACCGTTCTTGAAACATTGTTTTTGAAAGACTTTACGGCTAAATTAAACGCCGTTACCAATTGATTCATAATAAAAATTTAGCTTACTCATACCTTAAAGCCTCCATTGGGGAAATATCAGCCGCTTTTTTGGCGGGAAACATACCAAAAATTACTCCAACCATCAAAGCCACTAAAACCGCCACCAAAATCGAAAGCGGCGAAATAATAAAAGGCCAGGCGTAACCCAATAAATTAGCGATTAAATACACGGCAAAAGAAACCAGGATTCCGATTAAAATTCCAATCAAACCGCCCGCCACTGAAATGGCCGCCGATTCGATTAAAAACTGAGTCGCGACATCTTTGTTTCTTGCGCCAACCGCTTTTCTAAGACCGATCTCCCTGATTCTCTGATTCACCGAAATAAGCATTATATTCATTATCCCCACTCCTCCCACCAATAAAGAAATAGACCCCACAGCTAAGAGAAAATAACGAATAACATCGGTTACTTTCCTGATCAAATCGACCGCCGAAGCCAAATCTCTAACCGAAAAATCATCTTCTTCTGGATCATCTATATCATGTCTTATCCTTAATATTTCCTCGACATTTTTTTCCGCCCGGTCAAGCAGTTCAACATTTTTAACCTTAAGCCTGATCGCGTTTAAATAATCGATATTAAAAACCAGTTTTTGAGAGGTCTTTAAGGGAAGATAAACGGTTTCATCCTGACCGCCCGCTCCGAATCCGCCCGAGGATTTTTCCTTTAAAATTCCGATTACCCTGAATTTCTGATTTTTTAGTTTAATTTCCTGTTGCAGGGGATCTCTAACGCCGAATAAATCTTTGGCAATCTTATGGCCTAAAACACAGATTTTATCCAAACCTTTTTCCTCGGCTTTTGTAAAAAATCTTCCCCTTGCCATTTCAGTATCCTCCACATCAAGGTAACTTTTAGTGACTCCCTGTACAGTGGCCGCTTCCTCGATATCCTTATAAGTTACGGTCAAAGTGCCGGAAGTGAATCCGGCGCCGGATTCGATTTGCGGAAGCTGTTTGGGATCCCTCAAAGCTTCAAGATCTTTATAAGTCAAGGTTTTGGTTTCTATGCCGAAAGCGGCGGCAGGGGGACCGTCTTCCTCAGATTTTCCCGGCAAAACCGCGATTATATTGGAACCGGTTCCCTGAATTTTATCTATTATTAAAGTTTGAGCGGACTGACCGGCGGCGAAAATTATTATTACCGCCGCGACTCCGATAATTATTCCGAGAATAGTCAAAAAGGACCTCAACTTGGAGGCCAGTAAGTTCTTTAAAGATATTTTTACCGGAATTAATAATTTCATTTATTTACGTAAATCGATACCGTTGGCAATCTCACGCTCTTTATTTTCGCCGTCTTTTACGATCTCTCCATCAACCATCTTGATTATTCTTCGGGCGTGTTTAGCGGTATAAACCTCATGGGTTACTAAAATAACAGTCTTGCCTTCTTGGTTTAACTCCTGAAGAATTTTCATTATTTTAGCCCCGGATTTTGAATCCAGATTGCCGGTTGGTTCGTCGGCGAAAATAACTTCAGGATCATTCACCAAGGCCCTCGCTATAGCCACCCTTTGTTTTTCGCCTCCGGAAATTTGATTGGATCCATATTCTATTCTATGCCCCAAACCAACTGATTCTAAAGCTTTCTCAATTTTTTCTTTGTCTTTTTTCCTGTTTTTTTTCGATCCTCGATAATATAGAAGCGGCAGCTCCACATTTTCATAAACCGTAGTCCTGGCCAATAGATTAAAAGTCTGAAAGACAAAACCGATTTTTTGATTTCTAATATCCGCTAATTCGTCCAAATCATATTTTATTGAGTTTTTTCCTTCAAAATAATAATTTCCGCCGGTGGGACGGTCTAAAAAACCCAGCATCTGCATTAAAGTTGATTTTCCCGAACCGCTGGGCCCCATTATGGAAATAAACTCCCCTTTGTCTATTTTAAAACTTACTCCTTTAACGGCATGCGTTTTAACTCCTCCGCTGTCAAAAGTTTTTTCCAGTTTGTTGACTCTAATTAAAGACTGCATAATAATTTACTAACTCCTAATTTCAACGGCTGTTTTATAATTCCAGCACGCTTTCTTTTTCCTGTAGGATTATCTTGTCTCCTTCATTAAGGCCGGACTCGATTTCAACAATACCTTCGTCTCCTGATAGACCGGTCTCAACCGCCACCTCCTGAACCTCGCCCTTCTCATTTAAAATCAAAACCGTTTCGGTTCCGTTGTCGTTTTTCCTAACCGCCCTTTCCGAAATTTTTATTACATCACGTTTCTCTTCAATATTGATATCGACATCCGCACTCATACCGACCTTTAATCTGCTATCCATTGAATCCAGCTTTAATTTGACTTTGTAATAAACCACTTCTTGAATAATCGTAGAAGAAGGCGCGATTTCGATTACTTTGGCTTGAAGAGTTTCACCGCCTTCCAAAGAGTCAAAGGAAACTAAACCGCTTTGACCGGTTTTTACGAAAACAATATCGGTTTCCGGTATATCGGCTTCCAAAATCAAATCACTGGTTATAATTTCTCCAAAAGCTTTGGTCGAAGCCGCGGAAATGATTTCGCCTTTCTGATAATTGATTTTAGTTATCCTTCCGTTGACCGGCGCCGTCAAAGTGGCCTTTTCAAGTTTGGATAAAGCCAAATTATAATTGGATCGGGCATTATCAACCAAACTATTATTGGCTTTTTGAGTATAAGCGGATTCCAGAGTTTTTAAAGCGGCCTTGGCGGATTCAAGATTGTTTTTTGCAGTTTGAAGATTTAAATCTTTGGACTCTTCAGCGGTTTGCTTCGCTTCTTTAGCCGAATTAACCGAATTGCTGGCCTGCACTAATTGAGTGTAGGCAAATTTCGCCTCTTTGCTGTTTTTATCGGAAAAAGAGTTATAATAATCCTCCATTGCAGCGTAATATTCCAAGGCCTTTTCATGAGAATCTTTAGCCGCCTCCACTTTTTGATCCTCAAGCTCTTCGGTGTCGTCCAAAATATCCTCGGCATTTTCCACCGCTACTTCGGCCTCCCGAATAGCATCATTATTGGCCCCGGCTCTGGCTTTAGCTTCTTCAAGGGCAATCTTTGCTTTTTCCAGTTCTATGTTCAATTGATCTTGATCCAGTAAGGCCAAAATTTCGCCTTCGGAGACGGTCTGCCCCTCAACCGCTCTTATTTCTTTAATGCGGCCTTGAATTTCAAAATTTAAATTAACCGGAATTTCGGAAATCAGAGTCGCGGTTTCAGAAACACTTTTTCTCACCAC
>WJJX01000119.1 GCA_014729445.1 Candidatus Moraniibacteriota bacterium
GCTTAACTTAAGAGAGCTTTTCTGTTTATAAGGAAAATCGAGAGGGTCAAAATAGGGATAAAAACGGCAAGGAGTTTGTCATGGTAGAAGAAAGTGGCCCATGTGGCGATAAATCCAAGAATTAGGATTATTTTTAGAATCTTTGGATTGTATTTTTTTTGAGGAGCTCGACTGCTTTTTAAAATAGCCAGAATCGTTAAAAAGATTAGCCCGATTATAATTAAGCTTGCTTTGAAAAAGTTACTTAGAATTCCCTTGGAGAGGATGTCAAAGAGAAGGAAGATTAGGTAATAAAAAACCAAAGCCTGAATAAGGTGCTTTAAGATAAAAAAGCCTAAATTTTCAATTTTTCGATCACTCGATTTTTTTTTCATAGCCTGTTATCAAATTATATTGTATTATGAAAAGTAACTTGGAAAGTGAAAAAAATCAAGAGCGGCTCCCGGATCGGCTGCTGCTTGAATTTTAGCATTTTTTTGGTTAAACTGATATGTCTTAGAAGGCGTATGGAGTTTTTTGATGAAACCCGAATATTATCCCCGCGCCGCGGAGGCAAAAAGTATTTCAAGAGATAAACCCAATATGAATTATTAAAAAAGTTAATATTTAAACAAAACCTATGTTTAAACCAGTTAATCCTAGAGAAGATTTAAATAAACAGGAAAAAGAGATCATTAAATATTGGAAAAAAAATAAAATATTTGAAAGATCTGTTCAAGAAAGAGCGGATTCGCCTGTTTATAGTTTTTTTGACGGGCCGCCTTTTGCGACCGGGGTGCCTCATTATGGAACGATTCTCTCCTCGATCGCCAAAGATGTTGTGCCAAGATACTGGACAATGAAGGGATACAGAGTGGATCGAAGATGGGGCTGGGATTGTCATGGTTTGCCGGCCGAGCATATGGTTGAAAAAAAACTGGGCATTAATTCAAAAGAAGAAATTGAAAATAAAATCGGAATCGAGAAATTCAATGAGACTTGTTACAGTACTATTTGTCAAATTGCCGACGATTGGGAGGAAATAATCAGCCGAATCGGCAGATGGGTTGATTTTAAAAACGCTTATCGGACTATGGATAAAGGATATATGGAGTCTATTTGGTGGGCCTTCAAAGAGCTTTATAACAAGAACTTGATATACGAGGATACGCGGATTTCCCTTTATTGCTCTCGTTGTGAGACGCCCTTGTCTAATTTCGAAATAGCGATGGACAACAGTTATAAAGACGTGGTCGATGTTTCGGTTTTTGTGAGGTTTAAAATCGAGGAGGGCCCTTATAAAGACAATGATCTTTTGGTTTGGACGACCACTCCCTGGACTTTGCCGGCCAATACCGGCTTGGCGGTGGGCAGAAGTATCGATTATATCCGAGTTAAAACTTCGGACAGGCAGACTTTGATTATCGCCAAAGAAAGAGAGGAAGAGCTTAAAGGGAAATATGCGGTTATAGATGAAATCAAAGGAGCGGATCTGGAGGGTTATCGATATAAACCGCTTTATGCCGATTATACTTTGGAAGGCGGGGATGAAGAAAATGTCTATCGAATTTGGCCGGCGGATTTTGTATCCACCAAAGAGGGAACCGGGGTGGTGCATATCGCGCCTTCTTTTGGGGAGGATGATTTTAAACTGGCCAAGGATAAAAATATTCCGGTAATTGATAATTTGGATTCCACGGCCGATTACAAAGAGGGACGCTGGAAAGGCAGGAATATAAAGGATGTTAACAAAAAAATAGTCACCGATCTGGGAGTTAGAAAATTGATTTACAGGGAAAAGCCGGTTACCCACTCTTATCCTTTTTGTTATCGCTGTAAAACCAAACTGATTTATAAAACTCAGGCGGCCTGGTTTTTGAACATTTCAAAAATCAGGAACGATTTATTGGATAAGAACGAGAAAATAAACTGGAATCCGGAGCATTTAAGACATGGCCGTTTTCAAAAAGGTCTGGAATCCGCCCCTGACTGGAATATTTCCAGAGATCGTTATTGGGGTACGGCCATGCCTGTTTGGAGATGCCGGGGTTGCGGAAAAATTCATGTGGTCGGTTCTTATGAGGAATTATTTCAATTAAGCGGGCAGAGGCTGGAGGATTATCACCGGCCTTATGTGGATGATGTTAATTTTAAATGCGAATGCGGCGATATGTTTGAGAGAATTCCCCAGGTTTTTGATGTTTGGTTTGATTCCGGTTCGATGCCTTACGGAGAAAGGCATTATCCGTTTGAAAATCAAGAGGATTTTTCCTTGAAATTTCCGGCCGATTACATTGTGGAGTATATTTCTCAGGTTAGAGGCTGGTTTTATACGCTGCATGTTTTGGCGGTGGCTTTATTCAGTCAGCCCGCTTTTCAAAATGTGGTTACAACCGGGGTGATTGCCGGAGAGGACGGTCGAAAAATGTCCAAGTCTTTAGGCAATTACACTGATCCGGTCAAAGTTCTGGAAAGATACGGAGCCGACGCTCTGCGGTTTTATCTTATGAGTTCGCCGATTATGGAGGCTCAAAATATCAGTTTTTCGACCAAGGATGTGGAGGAAGTTAAAAGAGGTCTTATTTCGACCTATTGGAATTCTTTCGCTTTTTTCATGACTTACGCTGCGGTTGACGGATTCAAGGTCAAGGAAAAACTAATCAAGGATTTGCCAAGTAATGTTTTGGATAGATGGATTCTTTCGGAATTGAATTTGCTGATGGCAAGCTTTGAAGAACATATGGATAATTATCAGATAGCCAAAGCCGCAAGGCTGATTCCCGATTTCGTCGACAAATTATCCAACTGGTATATTAGAAGAAGCCGCAGAAGATTTTGGAAAAGCGGGAACAGCAAAGACAAAGAGGAGGCTTATGAAACTCTTTATGAGGTGCTCTACCAATTTACCAAGATGGCGGCGCCTTTTATTCCTTTTACTACGGAGGCGGTATTTAGAAAATTGACCGGCGAGGATTCGGTTCATCTGACTAATTTTCCTCAAGCCAATAGAAGAATGATTGATAAAAAATTAATGACCAAAATGGAAAAACTTAGGAATTTGGTCAAAATTGCTTTGGCTATTCGAGCGAAACACGCGATCAAGGTAAGGCAGCCTCTGTCTCGGATTTATATTAATCAGAAGGATCTTGTGAATGATGAAGAATTAGCCGAAATTATTTTGGAAGAGGTCAATGTTAAAAATATTTCCTATTCCAAAGTGATAGAGGAGAGAAAAAACATCGGCGTCAATATAGAAGGCGATTTAATGGTTGGAATCAATATTAATATAACCGCTAATCTGGAAGGCGAAGGCAAAGCCAGAGAAATAATCAGGCATATTCAATCAATGAGGAAAAAAGCCGGTTATGAAGTGGACGATAGAATAGTGATTAATTACACCGGAGGCAAAAAAATATTCGGAAAATTCGCCAAGATGATAGCTAAGGAAACTTTAGCCAAGATCCTGGAGCCCGGTCATTTATATGATCCCGATTTAAAAGAGACGATAAAATTGGGCAGAGAGAGAGTAACCGTTGAAATAAACCGAATAGAGCGGGAAAGTTAAGATGAATGATATTTATAACAGTTTAGCAATTGTGCTTAGAACTTTCGACGCGGGAGAGTATGATTTATTTTTTTCGGTGCTCACAAGAGATTTCGGCAAATTAAAATGTACGGCCAGGGGTATTAAAAAGATGAGTTCGAAAAATGTTTACAGTTTGACGGTCGGTTCTTTGGTGGATTTATATTTTTTAGCGAAAAAAAATGCCAGTTCTTATTTGGTGACCGGCGCCAAGATCGATTGGAAGCCCGATTATTTAAAGAACAGTTTTACCAAAAACAAGCTTTTATTTTCTGGAATTCAATTGATCGATCAATTGACTCTGGATGAGGGGGTTTTTGATCAGGATAATTTTTGGGAATTCGATTATTTATTTAATTATCTGATGGAGATTAATCGAGCCAAGTCTTATAAAAAGGCTTTGATTTATCATATTTACTTTGTATTAAAAATTTTGGATCATTACGGCTTTAAACCGGAATTTAAAAAGTGCATTGCCTGCTCCAAGAGTTTAAAAGACAAAAAAATTTATTATAGTTTCAGGGACGGGGCTTTTGTCTGTGAAAATTGTCTGTTTTCGGATTTTAAAAATACTCAAATTAAAGAGTTTCCTTTTTCTGCTCTTAAGGCCGCCAATTTTTTTATGAATAATAAAGCCGAGGTGATTTATAAATTAAAATTGGATAAAAATATTTTAAAGGCGCTTTTAGAGATAGTCACTTTGCATAAGCGTTATTGTCTGGGATTTTAGAAGGCGTGTTTTAAAACTGGACTTTTATTGAAAGTTTTTGTAAATTGGATATAGAGGGAAGTTATATTGATTTTTTTATTAAAATCCGGAGTTTATCCCCGCCGGGCGGGGATAAATTTAAAGAGCGATTTGTTTTAAAGATAAATCAAGAGTGGATCGAATCAAACACAAATTAAAATTTAAAAACAAATAACAAATAACAACAAAACGATGCCTCCAAAAAACAAAAGACTAATCGATAAATTAGCCAAGGAGTCC
>WJJX01000120.1 GCA_014729445.1 Candidatus Moraniibacteriota bacterium
GCTGAGCTATGCACCCAAAATCTCACTAGATTAACCTAAAATAATCTTTAAGACAAGGGATGGCAGGGGCGCCCCTGCCATCGACCAAACCCATCACCCAAAAAAACGACAAAGACTAAACCTCAATCACCACCGGCAAAACCATCGGCCTTCGCTGAGTCTTGTTAAACAGAAACAAACCGACCTCGTCTCTAATGGCGTTTCTTACATACTCCCAATTAACCGGATGCGAACCGCCCGTTTTCTGGCTGATAATATCTCGAATCACTTGTCTGGTTTGCTTTAACAACTCCTGATTATTTTTCATATAGATAAAACCCCGCGAGATCAAATCTGCATTGCCGATCTGCTCGCCGCTCTTGGAATCAATAGTTACAATAATAGTGAACATACCGTCCTGGGCCATCTGCAACCGTTCACGCAAAACCACGTTTCCGATATCGCCCACTCCCAATCCGTCGACCATAACGTAATTAGCCGGCACTCTTTCATCGGTAACGCGGCCTTCTTTTTTATTGTTAAATTCAATCACCCGGCCGTTTTCGCCAATCAAAACATTTTTCTCCGACAAGCCGACATTTTGAGCTAATTCGCCATGCAGACGCAACATAAAATGATTTCCATGAATGGGAATCAAATATTTGGGCCGAACCAAATTAAGCATTAATTTCAAATCCTCGCTTTTACCGTGTCCGCCGGAGTGAACGTCCATCATTTTATAGTGAACCACATGCACTCCTTTTTTATACAAACCGTCCTTAACGTTTTGAACCGTTCTTTCATTTCCGGGAATCACCGAAGAGGAAAAAATAATGGTATCGCCTTTCTGGGGCTGAATATATTTATGCTCTCCATTGGCGATCCTCATTAAAACCGCATTGCCTTCCCCTTGAGCTCCGGTACACATAACAATGACCTTGTTTTTAGGATATTTATCTACCTGTGAAATATCAATAAAGGTTTCTCTTTTGGCTTTTATATAACCCATTTTTCTGGCTATCTCCACATTGGTTTTCATACTGTATCCGTCAATCGCGATCTTTTTGCCGTAATCCTCGGAAATTTCAACCATATGCCTGATCCTGGTTATCAAAGTGGAAAAAGTTCCGGCAATAATCCGGCCTTTGGCGTTTTGAATGATTTCCTCAAACGCACTCTTAACCTTACTCTCCGAAATTGTAAAGCCCTGCTGTCCGGCATCGGTGGAATCGCTCATCAAAGCTAAAACCCCTCTGCTGTTATACGCTATCATCGCTATATGGCCGATATCGGTCGGATCTTCTCCTAGCGGATTTTGATCGAATTTAAAATCTCCGGTATGGATTATAGTTCCAACCGGTGTATGAATCGCCAAACCCAAAGCGTCCGGAACCGAATGACAAACATGGATAAACTCCACTTCAAAACTGCCAAGCCTGATTTTGTCTTTAGGCTGAACCTCTTTAATATTTAACTTGGGGTTATCTTTATGTTCCTCCTGCCTTTTGGCAATAATCGCTTTGGTCATTCTACCGGCAAAAATCGGCGGATTACCCAAAACCTTTATATGATGAGGAATCGCCCCAATATGATCCAGGTGGGCATGAGTCACCAAAACTCCCCGAATGCGGTTCACCTTATCCCTTAGATATCTTGAATTGGGAATCACATAATCGATACCCGGCATCTCTTCGTCCGGAAACTGCATTCCCATATCGACAATTATAATATCTTTTTCATATTCAAAAACCGTCATATTTCTGCCCACTTCTTCCAAACCGCCCAAAGGGATCACTCTAAGCTTTCCCTTGTTCCTCTTGTCTTTTTCCTGCAGAGATAATTGTTCCTGGTTGTTGTGGTTATTTTTATTATATTCGCCGTTGATTTTATAACCGCCGGCTCTATAATTAGTTTCTCTTCCACCTTTTTTTACAAATTTATCTTTTTTATAATTAGTCCTGGTCTTGGACTTAGCGGAAGAACCCCCTCGAGAATTAGATTGAGGTTTTTGCTTAAATTCTTTTTTTTCAGTCATTAATTTTTTTAATTTAATTATTATAGCAATCAAGAAATTTTAAATCTCAAATTAATTCAAATAAGAGAATGCAAAATAAAAATCTTGATTTTGATTTCTTTATTATTATGAAATAGAAAAGTATTTTTTATAAGACATTTTGTCCAAAAGTCTAAATTTGTACTTGAAATCATTTTATAATAACATAAAAGAATCATCTTGACAAGTAAAATCCGGATAAAGTCATAATATTTCATGTCAATTTATTTAGACCTTTGCTCTTCAATGTACCAATAATTTATATTCCGCAGCCTATCAGAATTATCGCTGATTTCCTCCATATCTATGCCCTTGACTTCTTTATTGACAGGATACAAATAATAGGAGGAATAAAGGAAAACCGCCGGAATATCTTTGTTAATCAAAAGTTGAAAATCTCTGTAAATTTCATCCCGTTTTTCCTCGTTATGTTCCTTTCTCCCCTGAACCAAAAGATCATCGGCGTCCTTATTTTTATAATTAGCCAAATTGGCCCCTTTATCTTTTTGCGAGGAATGCCAATAATCCATAGGATCGGGATCCACGTTCAAGAATTCGCCGAAGATCAAGGCGTCGAAATCCCGGTTATCAACCACGTTTTTTAATTCGGAACTGCTTAAAAGCTGAATATTGACTAAAAATCCGGCTTTTTCCCACTGAGCTTTTAATTGTTCCGCCGTCTCGATTAATTTGGGAGCATCGGCATTAACGGCCATACTAAATTGTAAAGGGTCTTTGGCTTCGTTGAAATAAACCATCTGACCTGAACCATTCTCCTCTGCAGCCTCCTGATCCTCTGTTTGAGAATCATCCTGATCTTCTTGATCTTCCTCATCTTCATCCCCGTCTTCCTCCTCATCTTCAGCTTCTCCCTCTTCTTGTCCGCTATATTCTTTTAACTTCCATCCGGCTTTTTCCAATACCTCTTTGGATTTCTCCACCGAGCATTCTCTTTTTTCAAAACCTTCCACCCCTTCCATCGGCACGGTAAAAACCGGAGAATAAACCACCTTGCCCTTTCCCATCAACACATCCTCCACTATTTCCTCTCGACAAGTGGCCCAGGCAAGCGCTTCCCTCACTTCATCAGCCGCGACAATCTCACTTCTTCCAGTATTCAAAAAAACCGCTCTATAATGAGGAGAGGCAAGTTCATGGACCTGGATCTGCTCCTTATCCACCTTATCGTAGTTAAACAGACTGAGATTATTAATGGCCATCACTTCCCCTTCGTTTAATTCCTGAATAACTTCCTCCTCGCTTTGATAAAATTTAAACAAAACCGTTTCGATATAAGCCTCTTTGCCGTAATAATCCTTGTTTGCCTTAAATATAAACTGCTTTATCGCCTGATTCTCATTCAACTCATGACGTTCAAATCTATAAGGACCCGAACCGACAGGCTGTTCGTTTAACTTTGACAACTTGAATTCCTGCGGACCGAAATCCTCCCATAAATGCCTGGGCAGTATTCCAAAAGTCAAATTATGCAAAAAAGGAGCATAAGGATCGTCTAAAATAAACTTAATCGTATAATCGTCCACTCTTTCATATTCAACCCCTTTCCAGCTGGGAAATAAAGGCGAATTATATCGAATATTTTGAATAATTCCAATGGTATAGATCACATCATCAATGGTCAACGGCTTGCCGTCATGAAAGTTAACCCCTTCTTTGATCTTTATCAAATACTCGCTTTTATCGTCGCTGATTGACCAATTATCGACTAAATCATTAACCAGCTTATTATTTTTGTCGTATTTCATCAAAGAGGAAAAGACAATCCTTGCAATGCTTAAATCGGGCTCGTCGCCGATAACCGGATTAATAAATTCCGGATTGCCTACAATTCCCTCAACATAAATCCCTCCGTTGGCGGGAGTTATAGAAGTATGTTTAAAATAATACCCGACCAAAAGCCAACCCAGAGCGACTAAAAAAACAGCCGCCGAGCCCAAAACCATCAATCGCTCCTTTAAGGTGAAATTGTAAGACA
>WJJX01000121.1 GCA_014729445.1 Candidatus Moraniibacteriota bacterium
ATTAATGCGGCTAACGGTGAAGCCAAGGAACTTCCTGTCGTCGGACCTTTAGCGGCAAAAATCAATATCTAAAACAGCTTTATTTTTGGTTTTTAAAGAAAGGTGGCCAAGGCCGTCTTTTTTTATTATATTTAGAGTAGTTCAAAATTCGAAAAATAAAAATTTTAATCCTAAAAAATGCAAACAAAAATAATATGTACTATCGGTCCGGCTTCAAGATATAAAACCACTCTAAAAAAAATGATCACCAAAGGCATGCGAGTCGCAAGGATTAATTTTTCGCATGGCAGCCATAAGAGCAACGGGGAGCTGTTAAAAAACATCAGAACCGTGGCCGCGGATTTAAACAGGGAAATCGGGATTTTAACCGATCTTCAGGGTCCCAGAATTAGAGTTAAAGATTTAACTGAAGATCTCGTCATCAAAAAAGGCCAGACTATTTTTATTTACGATAGACAAGAGGTTGAAAAAAAAGGTGGCTGTAATGCCTGTTTGGGGATAGACAGCCCCAATTTGGTCAGATTTTTAAAAAAGGACGATTTAATCTATATTGACGGTGGGATGATGGAATTAAAGGTGACTAAAAAGGACCGGCAGGGAGTTTTTTGCAAGGTAATAGTCGGCGGAGTGATAAAATCCAGAAAAGGACTTAACATTCCGAAACTTAATCCAAAGATGGAGGCTTTTACCAGATCCGACCGGGAAAATTTGGAATATATGCTTTCTCAAAACGTTGATTTTATAGCAATGTCCTTTGTTAAATCGGCAAAGGATATTTTGAATTTGAAAAAACACATAAGAAAAATTTTAAAAACCGAAGATCCGCTGGATATCCCGGACGTTGTAGCCAAAATTGAAACCATCGAGGGAGTGGAGAATTTTGATGAGATTTTAAAAGTCAGCGACGGTATAATGATTGCCAGAGGTGATTTGGCTATTGAAATTCCCTTGGAGCAGGTGCCTCAACTTCAAAAGACTATGATAAAAAAATGTTTGGATAGAGCCAGGCCGGTCGTTGTCGCCACTCAAATGCTTGAGTCGATGATGGAAAATCCCAGGCCGACTCGAGCCGAAATTTCCGATGTCGCTAACGCCGTTATCGATCATACGGATTGTGTTATGCTTTCAGGCGAGTCGGCGATGGGTAAATATCCGGCGGAAACCGTGGGGACAATGTCTAGAATAATTAAATACACCGAGGCCGGACCGTATGACGATGTGGATTTGGTAAAGGCGGAAACCGAAGAATCGGTTATCTTATGTTTTGTCGCCAAAAGCGCTATTATGCTCGCCAAAGAAATGGATATAAAAACCATTGTTATCCATAAATCGCCTTTGGAGATGGCCAGACGGGTTTCCCAGTTCCGTCCTGAACTAAAGATCATTTATCTGACCAAAGATAAAAGAGCTGCCAGAAAATTAGCTCCGGTTTGGGGAATGAGAATCAGAAACAAACTTTCTCAGATTAAAGGCAGTTATGTGATTATAAAAAATGTTAATAATGGTGAAGGAAAAATCGAGTATTATTTATAATCAAAGATTAAATTTATTCTCCTTTTTGGGTATATTCCTGGTGTTCCTGATCGATATCCATAAACTTAACCGAATTGGCGTTAAAGTATAGATCGGCTTTGCCGACCGGTCCGTTTCTGTGTTTGGCTATATGAATTTCAGCAATATTTTTGTTCGCCGTATCGGGTTTTTCGCGATCCTCTCTATAAATAAAAAGTACGATGTCGGCATCCTGTTCGATGGATCCGGATTCGCGCAGATCGGACAATTTCGGGATTTGGGGCGAACGGGTTTCAACTGCTCTGGACAACTGGCTTAAAGCCAAAATAGGCACATTTAATTCTCTGGCTAGTTGTTTTAGAGAACGCGAAATTTGGGAAATTTCCTGAACCCGGCTTTCGGAATAATTTCCGCCTTCCATAAGCTGGAGGTAGTCGACTACAATCAAACCCAGCTCCTGTTCGGCATGCAGTCTTCTTGCCATGGCTCTCACCTGCATAATATTAGCCGAACCAGAATCGTCTATATAAATTTGAGCTTCGGATAGATAACCCATAGCGTCTGCCAACCTTTGAAAATCGCTGTATTCTCCTTTATCGGAAAGTTTGCCGGTTCTTAGTTTCCATAAGTCAACCTCGGCTTCCGAAGACAGCATCCTGTCTACCAGCTGGTCTTTGCTCATTTCAAGCGAAAACATGGCAACGGGTCGTTTTTCGTTAATGGCAACGTTTCTCATAATATCGAGCGAAAGAGTGGTTTTGCCCAGGCTAGGCCGGGCCGCCAAAATGATTAAATCCGATTTCTGGAATCCGGCCAAAATATTGTCCAAGGCCTTAAAGCCGGTTGAAACTCCGCGAAGCGAATCTTTGTTTTTATGTAGCTCGTCGATTCTAAGGAAAGCATCTTCCAGGACGTTTTTAATCGGCACAAAATCCTGTTTTAGATATTTCTGGCTGATGGAAAAAAGTTTTTTTTCGGCTTCGTCCAGCAGTTTGTCGATGTCTTTATCCTCCTCGTAACCCATTTCGGCGATCTCGGTGGCCGATTCGATAAGTCTTCGAAGAGTGGATTTTTTGGCTACGGTTTTGGCATAATATTCCACATTGGTCGCCACCGGAACATCGTTGGCCAGCTCCGTTAAATAAGTTGATCCGCCGGCTTCTTTTAACATTCCTTTTTCCTCTAAAATATTGGTTAAGCTGATTAGATCTATCGGATCGTTTTTTTCATAAAGTTCCATCATCGCGTCAAAGATCATTCTGTGGCGGTTTTTGTAAAAATCCTTAGCCTTCAACATGTCCGCAATTTTATTGGCGGCTTGTTCGTCGATTAGGAGCGATCCTAAAACGCTTCTTTCCGCCTCAATATTTTGAGGCGGCATTCTAACGGATCCCAGATTAGTACTTTTCTTACTGGTTTTTGATTTTGGTTTCTTTTGGGCCATTATTTATTTCTTTTATAAAAATAAATTCCAACTCGTTTTGATTGTTAAAATTTAACCGTTGATCAATCTGTTTAGTCTTTCTTTTATCTGTTCGTTGTTATTCATTGAATTATTGTTCGCATTTGTCGCCATGTTGCCCTCTCTTCTGGTCTGTTCCATTTTTTGTCTGATTGAGGCTATGGAGTTGGGGTTGTTGTAATCGTCCTCTGGTTCGTAAATTTCCTGATAGGGTTGATGCATATTTGCATTGTAATTAGCTTGTTGACCGATTTCTTCAGTGGGAAAATTCTGTGCTGGAGCAGTCATTGGGGAAGGCATTTCCTCTTTTAACTCTTGATTAGGGATTTTTTGATTTTTCTGTTTTTCCTTTTTTACTTTGCTTTTTTTTATCTTCTTTGGTCTATTGGGATAAAGCAGAGTATCCGCTTTGACGCCGAACAAGGTCCAAAGAAAAATTCCCAAAAATGCTCCAATTAGAGCCCCTATTAAAACCGTTTTAAAAAAATTAAAATAATCAAACAAAACCGGATTGCTCGGCCCGTCAATTATTCCAAGTTTTATTGTATCATCTTTTAGGATTTCCGGCATTAGATCTTTAAGGATCACTGTTGATTCAAGCGTTTTTTTAAAAACCAGTTCCGAATTATCGCCGGTCATGATAACTTTCGACAACTTTGCTTCCTCTTTCAGATCAACAAATAAATTTCGCTCCACTCTTTTTTGGAGAATCTGTATTCGGTTTCTTCATTGCTTAAAGCCGATTCTATCCTGTCTATAAAAACCTCGCTTTTTATAACTGGCTCTATCAGGTGCAGAATTTGTTCGCTATTTTTTCCCTCTACGATAATCAGGCTGAAAGAAGATTGAAATTTGGGAGCGGTGAGGCTGGCGTAAATAAAAGCCGCTGCGGCTCCCAAAAAACCCAGAAAAAAAGTAAATTTTAATAATCTCGCCCAAAGCATTGATGTAAAAATTTATTAACTCTTTATTGATTAGTTTTTAATTCATATTAAGTTTATCTTTGAAATACTTTATTCAACCAATCCTTTAAGCTTTAATTTCAGTCTTAAAGTTTAGAATAAAATTTTCATATTTTAAGTTTTATTAAAAAACTCAATATGACTTCTTTAACACGTAATTAAAGCACAAGCAAAAATAAAATTCAAGCTAAAAATGTTTTTTAAAATTTAAAATAAAGCCTTTTAATTTAATATCAAAAAACCCTAAATTTTCAATTTGGCCCACTTAGAAAAATTTAACCTATCAATAATATCTTTTAATCTAAAAAATAGATTGACTAAACAATTATCTACATACTATACTTATGGGTATAAAAAACTTCTAAATTTTTTGTTAAATTATAATAAAAAATTTGGAGGTTCGGATATAGGGAGTTATGTGAAATAGCCAGAAATTTCTTTTTTATTTTA
>WJJX01000122.1 GCA_014729445.1 Candidatus Moraniibacteriota bacterium
CTCCTCTCCCAATATCCTAACATCGGTTATTACAAAATCGGGAAGTCTGCAGTCATCGCAATTACACCTGTCCTCGCCTTTATCGGGTCTCGGATTATTACCGTTCTCACAAACTCCATTCCCGCATTGCTCGTCCCAGCCGGCAATACAATGTCCAATAACCCCATTGTTTGAAGCAGTACACGCACCGGTCTCAGTGTCAAAACCGCCAAAAGCCGGCTTTATACCAAGATCAGCTCGACAACACTCCGTCGGCCCTAAAGTCTCACTTGAATAAACTTCCTCCCCTTCATCGGCGCAAAATTCTTGACAAAGCGAGCAAAGTTCTTGAGGTCTTTCAGGATTATTTACATCGCCGCAAAGATTCGTATAAGTAGAACTGGCGCAAAATTGATTCTCATCTGCAAAATCCGCGTTCTGACCCCCCTGACAATCTGACGGGGAATTACACGGATTCTCCCATGCGCTGCAAGTGCCGTTATTCAAATCAAGACATATCTTCTGTGGCGAACCTGGCAATGAATTCGTGTCATAACAAGTATCTGCGATTGACAATGTTGTATCCAATCCGACATCCCACTCCTCTAAATCATCACAGCAAGCTTTATTTCCATCAGGCATATAGGTCTCGCCTTCCTTTAAACAATCCGATTTTATGGTAACTACTTTATTAAAAATATTATTATCTTCGTTTGATTCTTCATTAACCTCATTATGATCGACTATAATTTCAAAATGGTGATCGCCCGGCTGCTCCAAATAAATAGGCCCAGGCGCTTCAGCCTCAGAAATAACACCATTTGCAGCAATCGGCGGGAAAACAAGCGCCGTATACGGATCACCATCTTTATCGATAAAAACCACCTCGGTCTGAAACGAGTCTTTAGTCCCATTATTAATTACTTTCACAAACAAAATAATCGGTTCACCGGCATAAAAAACATCCTGCGCTTGACCTGTGTCCCCGTGTCTAAATTCGACTTCCAAAATCTCCAAATCCGGCTTGTCGCACTCTGGACCAATACAGGCAGACTCACAAAGCGAACAAAGCTCGGTCGGCCGATCTGCATTATCTTCACTACAGAGCTTGGTATAAATACCGCTCTCACAAAATTCATCCTTATCCTCAAAAGTCGCATTTTGACTTCCACAATCGGAAGCACAATTACAGGGATTTTCCCATTCACTGCAATTGCCATCCCCGCAGTCGATACACATTTCCAAAAGAGCTCCTGCCACTAAATTCGTTTCATAACAATTTGCTCCAACCGAAATCCTGGTATCCATACCCTTGGCCCAAGTGTCCAAATTATCACAACATCTCTTGTCGGTTTCAGCAGGCATATAAATCTTTCCATCTTCATTGAAACAATCGGCGGGCGGAATCGGCGGCCCGTCGCCTATTGGAATTGAAATATCCAAACTGTTATTATATTCATCAATCTCCAATAACTCGTCATAAGGATCAACGATCGCCTTTAAATAATAATCCTCTTTAAGATCCTGGGTGATCACAATTTTGCCCAAACTGAAGTTATCCTCTCTTTCCCCTCCCTGCATCGATATTTTCTTTACCGTCTTTTTCTCATATTCCTCTATTTCTTTAACCTCTTCTCCATGTTTAATTTTAAAAACCCCGGCTTCCACCTCCTTGCCCTCCGGCCCTTCGTTCTTTAAAGAAATAATCACTTCAACCTCTTCCCCTTCGCTATATTCATCCTTCTCGGGACTTAATTTATATTCAAAAATCTCCAAGTCAAAATTTACATTAATACATTCATCGTCCTCACAGATTTCATTATCTTCCCTCTCCTCTTCCTCCTCCTCTTCTTTTATTTCCTCATACAGCTCTTCCAATTCCCTAAATCTTTTATATTTTTTATATCTTCGATACAAATTATAATCTTTCCAGGCTTGATGAAAATTAGCCGGCGTATAGCCTAATTCCTGAATCTCGGGATAATATCCCAGCCCCTGGCTTATCTCATTGTCCGAAGGCCGGGGCAGTTCCTTCATCACCGGATAAATTCTTTTCATATTCAAATATCGATCATGATATTTTCTTTTCACTTCCTTAACAATCTGATAGCTCTTCTTGTATTTGTCCTTATCATATTTTCTTTCATATTCCTTATATTTATCCTTGATCTTTCGAGTTCCGGCATCCGAAGTCGAGTGCATATTACTCCTGATAGTCCAAATAATACCGGCGCTGAATCCGATTAATAAAGCCGCGATTAACAAAGCCTGCCAATTCTTTAATTTGGTCTTTTTTATAAATACAAAATTCTTCCCCCACCAAGAAAAAGAACTTCTGACAATTTTATCTATCGGTCTTGAATAATCTTGGGATTTCCTCCTCTTTGACATATCTTTTTTTATTTTTTTTATTTTTTTCCTGTTTTATTTAAACGATAAATCTCTGTAAAAATTCTGACTTATCTAAAATTTTAAAAGCCGATTTCAATCGTGACCTTCAATATAAATTCCTTGTTTGTATTATCCCCGCAACGCGCAAATAACCTCTAACTTTATATTAAAAAAACTCAATCTGAATTTCGTTTAAAATATTATAGCAAAATAACATCTAAACACAATAACACAATTTTTATCGCATTTCCTGACTTATTTTTTTTACTATGCTGTAAATAAAATAGCCAGATTAACTTCTAATCTTTTTTTTATCCCTCGGAATCAATAATCTTTATTGTTTTTTGACGTTTTTATTTTTTTTTGTTTACTTATATAATAGATTATTTAATAGAATCCGCGTTTCGTTAATCTGAAAAATCAAACAAAAAATCAAAAAAATGGCTTAAAAAAATAAAACTCAATGCAAAACTGCTTTAAAATATTAAAAATCAAACAAAATTCCAGCCCCCAAGAAATCAAAGAGGCCTACTGGAAACTGGCTCATAAATATCACCCCGACAAAGGAGGCAATAAAAAAATTTTTATAACAATCAACCACGCTTACAAGCAGGCCCTGCATTATGAAGAAACCCGCTCGAAATCGAATCAAGCTAAAAAAATAATCAAAATAATCGGATTGTCCATTGGAATAATTCTTCTATTTTCGCTAACCTCAAACAAAAGAAGAGAAAAAAAATAAAGATTTAATAATGGACCAATCCAGCGCGCTTAAAATAATGAAACAAGGAAATAACGTACTCTTAACCGGACCGGCCGGAAGCGGGAAAACTTATTTGCTTGGAAAATACATTGATTATCTCAAAAAAAATCGAGTTAACTATTCCGTAACCGCCACTACCGGAATCGCAGCCACGCATCTTAACGGAATAACGATCCATTCATGGTCGGGTATTGGCATAAAGGAAAAACTCAACCGGGAAAGCCTGAAAAACTTAAAAACCAAATATTATCTAAAAAAAAACATAACCAAAACCAAGGTGCTTATTATTGATGAAATATCAATGCTTCACCCCTATCAATTAGTTATGCTTGATAAAATTTGCCGCATGTTTAAAAAAAGCCTCCGTCCTTTCGGCGGAATACAACTCATCCTTTGCGGCGATTTTTTTCAGCTTCCTCCCATCAAAAAAAATGCTCAATCGACCAAACTAATCTTTGAATCTTCTGCTTGGAAAAAACTGAAGGTTAAATACTGCTATTTAAACACCCAATACCGACAAACAGATCCTGAACTGATAAATATTTTAAACAAAATCCGCAGTCAAAAAATCGACAACCAAATCATTCAAAAATTCCTAAAATTAAAGAACGCCATCAAGACTCAATCCAATCTGCCTACTCGCCTCTATACCCACAACTTGGACGTCGATTCCGTCAATCACCGAAAACTTGAAAAAATCCAGGAAACCACTGTAAGTTATACAATGTACAGCCAGGGAAATTCAACCCTGATCGAAATACTAAAAAGGGGCTGTTTAGCGCCGGAAGTTTTAACGCTAAAAAAAAAGGCCATTGTTATGTTTGTAAAAAACGACTTCGAAGCGGGTTACGTGAACGGAACCTTGGGCAAGGTCATAGGCTTTGACAAAGACAATTTTCCGATAGTTTTAACCAACTCCGATAAAAAAATAACGGCTTTTCCCAAAAAGTGGAAGCTCGAAACCAACGAAGATAAGGAAGAGCAAGCGTTAATCGAACAAATCCCGCTGCGGCTTGCCTGGGCTGTCACCATTCATAAAAGTCAAGGCATGACCCTGGATTGCGCTTCCATTGATCTTGGCAAATGTTTCGAATACGGCATGGGTTATGTCGCCCTCTCAAGAGTAAAAAACCTCAAAGGAATAAACTTATTGGGATTTAATCAAACCTCGCTTAAAGTCAATCCATATCTTCTAAAATTCGAAAAACTGTTCCAAAAAAAATCCAGACAAGAGGAAAAAATCCTAAAACAAACAAGCAAAACGAAAATCAAAAGCAACCAGCAGACTTTTTTAAACGAAATACTCGAGCCATAACCTCAAAAAGGGAGGAGATCATTGACCCCTCTCTTTAACTTTGATATATTTAAAATCAGATTGTTAATATTATTAATATTAAAAAGTCGTATTATAAAAATTGACAATCTCGGAATGAGCGATAATACTCGCAAATCCGTTTAAAAAAATAATCAATTCAGCAATGGCAACAGAAAAAGATCAAGAATTCGTAGAATACATTGTCAAGGCAATCGTAGACAACCCTGACGATGTAAAAACATCAAGAACAGTCGACGAGATGGGAGTTCTAATCACTCTCGATGTTAACCCAGACGACATGGGCATGGTAATCGGTAGAGAAGGCGCAACCGCCAAATCTCTAAGAACTCTGCTAAGAGTCGTAGGCGCCAGAAACAACGCCAGAGTCAACCTAAAAATCAACGAACCGGCCGGATCCAAAAGAGGTGGCAAAAAAAACACCAGCAAAAAATCGGAGGAAAACGAAGATGACAATAACAAAGGATTGGAAGACGTTGTTGACGATCTAAAAATATAATCTTTCTTTTTTTTTAAAGCGAAAGATAAAAAACCGTTCCCAGGAACGGTTTTTTATCTTTCAAGAGGCCGCCCTTGAGCAAAATAGTTCGAAGCCCGTTTAAGCTCCGAAAGCGTATTGATTTGAAAATAAGCTTTACTGTCTATAATCTCAACAAATATCGGAAATTTTTTAGAAACTTCAACCAACGTCTGGGGCAGACCGTACTCCAAACTCTCCTTATTAACTAATACCGGTTCAAAGTCGAAAATACGCCTGTCTAACTTATAAGCTCCTGTATTCAGCAAATAATCATCCAAAACAACTTTGGGATAATCGGGTAGATCTATAAGAAAATTACGATCATCGACAATCACCTGGCCTCCGGTAGGCCGTCCTTTTTTTCTACAAGCCAATAAAGCCAACTGATGTCTGGCAAGTTTCTCTAAACCTTCTTTGGGATAAATATCATCCGCATGCAAAACCAAAAATTCCTGTTTTAACAAATCTTTACAAGCCCACAGGGCTTTTGCGGTACCGTCTAATTTTTCGTGCATAACATACTTAATTTTCAAACCCGCAAATTTAACTCCATATCTTTTTTTTATCAGCTCCTTTCTATAATTAACCACTAATAAGACTTCACTTGCCTTTGGCGGTAAAGACTCGATAATATAATCCAGGATTGCCTTTCCCTTTGTGACCTCAATCAAAGGTTTGGGTGTCTCGTCCGTCAAGGGACGGAGTCTTGTTCCTTTCCCAGCAGCCAATATTATTACCTGCATAATTTAATTTTTACTTTTTAAATTTATTGCTCTATCCAAAGCCAAATTAACCAGCTTATCAGCTTCTTTGTTTTTTTCTCTTCTGATATGAATAAACTTTACCTTATCGGCAAGAGAAATCAAATCTTGAATTTTAAGATAAATTTTTAATAAATCAGCGTTCTTGATCCTGTATTCACCTTTCATCTGTTTAACTATCAATTCACTGTCCAAATAACAAACAATTTGTTTGCGCCTTAATTCTTTTTCTGAAAATCTTTTCGCAATTTCTTTTAAAGCCTCATAAACAGCCATATATTCAGCTATATTGTTAGTGGCCTCCCCAATATAGCGACTTAATTCAAACTTATCACCACAAGGATAACTGACAACAGCCCCAACAGCCGCCGGACCGGGATTTCCCCTTGAGCCGCCGTCAGAATAAACAACAATCTTATCGATCATCAAATAAATTACTTATTAAAATTTTTCAATTCTCTCTTAAACTCGATCTCATAAATTTCCATCAAACTCTTAAATAAAACCACCAGAACTGGACCGATAATAAATCCAAGAGGGCCGAATAAGCCAATCCCCCCGATGGTTGAAAAAAACACCAGCAATTGATGTAGTTTTGTTTCATTCCCCACCAACTTAGCTCTCAATAAATTATCGATATTGCTGATAATAACAGTCCCTACAATAATAATCACAATACCTTGGATATAATGGCCGAACAAAATTTTTATAACCGCCGCCGGCAGCCAGATCAAAAAAGCGCCAATTAAAGGTATTAAAGCCAGGGGTATCGTAATAAAACCCCAAAAAGCCGGCGATGGAACCTGCGTAAAGGCAAAAAGAATTCCAAGAATAACCCCCTGAATAACCGCTACCACTAAAGAACCTTTAATTGTAGCTTTTGAAATCGAAATGAACTTCTTAATTAAAATCTTCTCCTGTTTGTCTTTCAGAGGACTTAATTTCATAACTCTTTTTAGGATCCTGTCGCCATCCTTAAACAGATAATATAAAGTAAAAAACATAAAAAATATCATCGTAAAGAAATTAAAAGTCCCCGAAGAAATGTTAATCAAAGCTTTCACCACAAAGTTGCTTGCATTTTTTAAAAAACCGACAAACTCCTTGGACTCAAAATTTATATTGACATACTTTCCGGTCAAAGCTTCAATCCTAGGCGTTTCCAAAAATTTATTAATTTTTTCCTGCCAGTTGTTTTCCTCAATCGTCTGATTGATGGAAATTGCCTCGTTGACGACCAAACTGGCCGCTATTACAATTGGAACCACCAAAATTATAAAAATTACGATACAAGTAACAATAGAAGCCAGCGAAGAACGACCCTTAAATTTTTCTTTCAAATATTCATACCAGGGCTTAAAAAATCTGGAAAGCAGAAAAGCTATAAAAATAGCCAAAACAAAGGGTTTAAAAATCAACCAAACCTCTATGCCAACCAAAATAATTAAAGCCAATAAAAAAATAGTATTGAAATTTTTCCTCATCTTAAAATATTAAAAATTAACTTCAATCTAAATTACGCAATCTTATCCAGCAAAATGTTTATATCTTCCTTGATTTTCTTTAAATGTCTAAAATCGTAATTTAAAAATTGAGCATTCTCAATCATAGAACTTAATAAAGGCAATATTTGATAAGCCTGAATTTCAATATTCCTCTTTAAATCAAGGTCGTTTTTAATCACTTCAATACTTGAAGCCTTTCTGATTTCTACTACCAGATCCTCATATTCTTTTTTCATAAGCTCCTTTAACTTTTCAAATTCATACTCCAATCTCCTTCTTTCTTCGCTCTTTTCGTGCTCTTTATTAAGATTGGCATAATTGTTAATCAAACTAGCGATCACTGTGTCAGTTTCATCTGGTTTTAAGCCAGCGCTCATAGTTTTTGTGATTGATTGAGCGGGATCTTTAATTTCAGCTTTATCCTCAGACTGTTTGGATTCATCAGGTGCCGGCTTTGATTTTTCCTCTTTTTCAATTTTCATATTGGAAGTTTCATTTTCAACCGACCCTTTATCTTTGTCTTCATCTTTTTTCCCCAAAGCATCTCTGATCTTGGATTTTTTCGAGTTATCCTCCTTTAAGGAGTCCTCCCTCTTATCATCTTTGGACTCGGAGTCATCCCTGTTTAAAAGAGATCTTATCAAAGGTTTTAAGCCGCCCTCTTTTTGGGGTTCGGAAGCCTCCTTGAGTTCCTCCGGCGTAATCTCGGATTCAACCGTAATCACAGGCTCGCTTTCGCTTTCGCTTTCAGTCTCTTTTGGCTTCTTTTCCTCTTCTTTTTTTACTTGCTCTCCCTCACTTTCAATTTCCTCTTTTTGGCTTTCTTCCTTTTTTAAATCTTTCACTTGTTTTGTTTCTTCGGCGGGTTTTTCTGGTTCTTTTTCCTTTTCCTTGATTTGATCATCAACCTTTGCCTCATTTTTTCCAGAAGAAACCTTTTTTTCGTCTTTATTCTCGATTAAGGGCTCTAAAGCCGGACTGGTTTCGCTTTTTTCAGGCTCGGCCTCTTGATCATCCCCATCATCATCCCTGACCTTGATATTCTGAGTTTGTCCATGACCGGCCGACGCGGTTTGTTTTTCATTCGCGCCCTCTTCATTTTTAACCTTGTTTGTCTTTTCCTCTACTTCTTTTTTTTGTTCCTCCTGTTTGTCTTTGTTTTCCTTGTCATCATCTGCGCTTTTATTATCCTTAATTAAATTAAACATTTTTTAATTTTTAATTCTAAATTAAATTTTAAAACTCCAATTTAATTATAAATCAATATCTCAAAAATTAAAATAACCCTAAAAATCCTAAAAAATCTCTCTACAAATCATCCATCAAACTTGATATTCCCTTTGATAATTTTTAAAAACATCGACAACTCGACCATTAATCACATATTCATCGGCCTCCGTTATATAAATCGGTTTATGTTTGGAATTGGAGGATTCCGGAAACAAACCGATGTTACCATTGTCCAATTGCTTAAAAAGCTTAACTGTCGCCAAGCCGTCTATAACAACCAATAATTTATCCCCGTCTTGATAATTCTTATAATCGGGTTCCACGATGATAAAATCCCCATCTTCAATTTTTTTTTGGTTAACAATAGATAAGTCCATAGAATCGCCCGAAACCTGAACCGCAAAAACGTTCTTATTTCCAATGATATTTTTGGATATCTTCAAATAACCTTCAATATACTGTTCCGCAAATATGGTGGGCAAACCGGCATTCGTCGACCCGTATATCGGTACAGACAGAAAAGCATTATCCCTTTTGCCCGCTAATCTAATGCCCCTTTTTCTATTAGTTCTCTCGATAAAACCCTTTTCTTGAAGTCTTAGAAGATATTGATAAATACTGCGGGTGCTCTTTATTTTTAAATTATATTTGGGACAAGTCTCGAGAATTTCTCTTATCGTAGGCGGTTGACCCTTAACGGCAAAATAATCTTTAATGATGTCGAAAACTGCTTTTTGTTTTTTGGTAAGTGACTTCATATTTTTTGTTTACTTTTTAATTCTAAACTAAAGAACATTTATATTTTATTTAAAATTAAAATATTGTCAAATATGTTTATTAAATATTTAAAAACTTATAAATTAAGGGTTTTTAAAGAAGATGAGCTGAATTAAATTTTGTTTACTTTTTAAAAAATCCATTCCAATAATTAAAGATTAATCAACAATGAAATAATTCAAACTGTCAAATCAAATATTCAACAAACAATCAGGATTCAATAATTTTATTTGATAATTTTAAATATTTATTTAATATATGTATTATATATAGATAAAAAAATCATATTGAGTTTTCTGATAAAATCCAAATATCATCCGGACCGCCCGATGATACAAAAATTTTAATAAGGTAAAATTTTTCTAAATTTTAAAACTTAATATGAGTCCAAAACAAATCAGAGAATGAAAGTTTTAAAATTAAAACCCAATTTATGAAAATAAAAATCGTTTTATTATGCGGTGGACCATCGCCGGAAAGAAGTATTTCCTTAAATTCAACCCGATCCATTCTGGACAATCTGGATAAAAAAATCTTTAAGATATCGATAATCTACTTTGATTTAAATAAAAATCCTTATCAAATAGATTCAAGTGAAATTTATTCCAATACCGTCTCTGATTTTGAATTCAAAATAGACCAGATAGGCCATAAACTATCGAAAAACCAATTAATAAACTACCTAAAAAAATTTCACATTGTCTGGCCGATCATTCACGGAAAGCTGGGAGAAGACGGCGAAATCCAAAAAGAACTGGAAAAAAATAAAATCAAATTCATCGGATCTTCAAGTCAAAGCTCCAAGACAACAATCGACAAACACAAAACCCAAAAAATTCTCAAACAAAATGGCTTTTTTACTTTAGGCACCAAACTGCTAAATAAAAAAAACTTTATTAAAAAACTCAAGCAAGTTGAACCCCCCTTTGTTCTAAAACCCAACGACTGCGGTTCGTCAATTGGCGTCACCTTTGTAAAAGACCGCCAATCAAAAATAAAAGCCGCCCGGGAAGTCTTCCAATACAGTTCCAAAATTGTCCTTGAAAATATCTGCACAGGCAAAGAATTTACGCTTATCATCGTCGAAAACAAGAAAGGCGAACCAACACCCCTAATTCCCACCGAAATCCAATTTATTAAAAATAAAGACAAATTTTTTGATTTTAGAAAAAAATATCTGGCAAGTTACAATGTTCACTTTCATACTCCCCCCCGATTTGATCAAACCACCCTTAAAAATATAGAAAAAAAAGCCATTCAGGTTTACAAACTTCTAAAATTAAACGACATCGCCCGATTTGACGGCTGGGTTACCCGAGAGGGGAAAATCTGGTTTAGCGATATAAACTCCATCCCCGGTATGGAGCAAAACAGCTTTATTTTTAGACAAAGCGCTCTTATCGGAATGAATCATCGGGATTTTTTACAATATCTGGTCTTTAATTCTCTGGTCAAAAATAAAATTTTATCCAGAACCGAACTTGAAAAATTAATCGCTAAGAATCAATCCCTAAAACCGACTAAAAAGAAAAAAAAGATAGGAATTATCTTCGGAGGTTCAACCGCGGAACGGCAAATATCCCTGCTTTCAGGAACCAATGTCTGGGTCAAACTAAAATCAAGCTCCAGCTACGAACCTTATCCCATCTTAATGGACCAAAAACATCGATATTGGTATATCCCGCACTTTTACTGTTTACATCACACCGTTGAGGAAATAGAATGTCTGATCCAAAAAATAAACAAGCCAAAACTCATAAAATTAAAAAACCGAATTAAAACAATCGCCGCCGATCTCCAATTGAACAAAAAGGATGTAAGTGAACCTTTATTCATACCCCGAAAATACACGCTGCCTCAAATAAGCAAAACATTTGATTTTGTTTTTCTCGGTCTTCATGGAGGAGTGGGTGAAGACGGAACTCTTCAAAAAAAATTAACCGATTTAAAGACGCCCTTTAATGGATCAAAAAAACAAGCCTCAGAAATCGGAATGGACAAATACAAAACCGCTGAAATGATCAATAAAGCCGGCCTGAAAAAACTAAAAAGCTTGAACAAAACCCTGCTTAATGTTTCAAATATAACCAACTATCGAAAAACTTTTGAACACCTGAAACAAACCATCAAAAGCAAAAATATTATCCTAAAACCCAAAGGGGACGGCTGCAGCGCCGGAGTTGTAAAAATCAATAACGCCAATGAACTAAAAATCTACCTCCAGCACCTGAAACAAAACAAAAAAAATCTCGCCCCCGGCCTCTTAAAAGATCACCCCAACCTGATCGAATTACCTCAGGAAAAATGCGAGCAGATCATTGCCGAGGAATTTATCTTCACCGACAAAGTTAAAATTAAAGGCAAAAAAATTGTCTGGAAAACAATCGGCCACTGGATAGAAATATCAATCGGCGTCCTGGGTACAAAAAAAAACCTGAAAGCGCTTACTCCCAGCCAAACCATCGCAACCGGTAAAGTTTTAAGCGTGGAAGAAAAGTTTCAGGGAGGAACCGGCATTAATTTCACCCCGCCGCCGACAGAGTACGTTCCTAAAAAAGACATCGCTGTAATTAAAACCAAAATAGCCCAAGCCGCAAAAATTCTTAAAATATCAGGCTATGCCAGAATCGACTGTTTTTGGAATATAAAAAACAAACAATTAATCATCATCGAAGCGAACACCCTTCCGGCCATGACTCCCTCAACCATTATCTATCACCAAGCCCTGAAAGAAAAACCGCCCCTGAACCCTTTAAAATTCATCGAAAAAATCATCCAACTGGGCTTTAAAGAAAACAACTAGATTTTTAAGGCTTTAGCAAGGAGCTTCTTATTATCGACCTGGTTATAAAATTTTATTTTATCAGCCTTTTTAATGTCTATCCATTCGGGCTTCCCCATATATTTTTTTTCATAATCGGCCATATACTTGTTAGTCGGCTTCCCTTTTAAATAACGGGCTTTATAATAAATCAAGATGGAATGGACAAAATTTTCCTTAGGATAAGTAAATCTAAAAAAGGCGTCTTCAATCCACACGATGTCCAAAGGCTTTATCTTCACTCCGCTTTCCTCAAAAGTCTCTCTTTTCAAACCCTCTAAAATACTTTCTCCTAAATCCAATCCTCCTCCTGGATAATCGTAACCGTCCCATTGTTTGGAAAGTAAAACCTTATGGTCCTTTATTATCACCGCATAAACGGAAGGTCGAAAACGTAGATCTTTTACATCGACTTTATATCTTTTATTGTCAATATCGGTAGCAATAATTTGTTTGGATTTGACTTTTGGCATGATAAAACAAGCTTTATAAATTTCTTACTGCTTCAAGCAACAACGCGACCGGTTCACCGGATGACCCTTCGCTCAAATGCTCCTGCTTATGAGCCGTAATCCTTGGAGCAATATCCAAATGAACCCAGGGATAATCTTTGGCAAACTGATATAAAAAAACAGCCGCCGAACTGGCTCCGCCCAGCGATTTTTGCTTTGAAAGATTACTTAAATCGGCAAACTTGCCCTTAATATCTTCCTCAAATTCCTCAAATAAAGGTAAAGGCCACACAGAATTAAGGCTTTTTTCTCCCCAATCCTCAAAAAGCCTTTGATATTTCTTTTTTTTGGTAAACAAACCGATCGCATAAGTACCCAGAGCGATCATAGCGGCTCCGGTCAAAGTGGCAACATCAATCACCAGTTTGGGTTTAAACCTTTTGGCATAAGTCAGAGCATCCGATAAAATTATTCTCCCTTCCGCATCCGTATTCATTACCTCTATTGTTTTTCCAGACATAGATTTAATAATATCGCCTGGTCGATAACTCGAACCCCCAAGCATATTTTCGACCGCAGGCACAATCCCGACTACATTCTTTTTAAGTTTCAATTCAGCGATCAAAGCCATTATGGCTATCACCGAACCCCCGCCCGACATATCCATCTGCATTTCATTCATTCCCAGCTCCGGCTTAAGATTAATCCCTCCGGAATCGAAAGTTACTCCTTTACCGACCAAAACTATCGGCTTTTCACCTTTCTTGCCTTGATTGTATTCCATAAGCATAAGCTTTGACTCCTCTCTGGATCCCTGGCCCACAGACAAAACAGCTTGCATTTTCAAGTCCTTTAGCTCTTTTTCACCAAAAACCTTCAATTTGACTTGAGTTCCCTTTAAAACTTTTCTCGCTTGACCGACCAATAAATTAGGCGTCATTGAACCGCCGGGGGTATTGGCCAAATCTCTGGCAAAATTGACATATTTACCAATCAACTGACCATCTTTCAAAGCTTGTTTCTCTTTGGCGGTTAATTTTGAAACCCAATATACCTTGTCCACATAATCAAATCCCTCTTTGGGTTTTTCTTTAAATTTATTATAAGCATAATCGGCTATTAAAAGATTGCTAACTATTAATTCTATCAACTTGAACCTTTTTAATTTAACCTTTTTAAATTTAGCTGTATCCAGCTCCAGCAGAAACTCTTTTATCTTATTCTTCTTAGCCAGTGAGACAGCTTTTCTAACAAGTCTTATACAATTTTTCAAATCCGTTTTTTTAAAATCCTTAACCGCCACCACTATCTTCTTTCTCTTTGTCTTTTCATCAAAAAAAACTTCGTCGTTTTTTTGTTTTTTAAACTCAACCAGCGTTATGCCCTTTTTTATTTCGGTTCTCTTTTCTTTAATTAAAATCTCCATATATTTAATTTATATTTAAAAATATCTACTGGAATTTTAGGAGTATTAACCCTCTCTTTGCGCCGCTTCCCAAACTGAATGCCTCTATTGAGCGAGAGTATGATTTCCCACAACTTTAGCTTAATCAATTTTTGAAAAAATTCAACAATTAAAAAATCGATAACGAGAAAAAAAACGTTTCAAATTTTGAGACTGATTAAAAAGAAAGGCCCTTCCGCCTTTCTTTTTAAAAATCTTAACCACAGTCTTGCAATCATCAATCATCAAGGAATGTTTATAGTCATTATGCCGAATAGCTCTGATGGCTATATCCAACAATTCGCCGTTTTGATCGGTCTTTAGAAAGCCATAATCAAAGGAGTTTATAATCACCGGAAACAACTCATCCAAACGATTATTTTTAACCACTATTTGACTAAAAATGTCAATATTGTCGGAAATTAAAGCTACTTTGAACTTCTTTTTCAGCTTACTAATAAAGTCCAAAATTAAATTATCCACTTTAATCGAATAAATACTGGAAAAAAATTCCTCTTCCAGCTCCTGATAAGGAACTTTTGTCTGAGCGGACAAACATTCCAAAAAATACTTATAATTGAATTCTCCCCGCATATATTCCTTAAACAGCGTATGCTTTTTATTGTGGACAAAAATTTCTTTTTGTAAAAAATTCCAAAGCTTTGGATTTTTTTTCCGAAATCCAACAAAAATTAAATCATTAGTCAAAACCCCATCAAAATCGAATAATATTGCCTTTGACATAAAGATAAATTAACTATCGACCCAATTATACAAGACTAAATATGAAATTTTGATAAAATTTTTATGAAATTTCAAAATCCCATATTAAAAGTTCCCAATTGGTACGACTTTTATCTTTAAATTATATTTTTTAAAAATAAATGTCAAACAAAAATAACAAAAAAAATCAAAAAATAATCTGTAATAAAAAGATATTAAACAAATTAAAAAGCTTAAGATATGCCTAAGCTAAGAATTTTTGTTTTGAGTTATTATCAAAAATTTTTACACTCATCAACAAACCAACAGGAAAAATTAAGGAAAAACAGCTTAAAACGGAAATAATTTTAATAATTCTTAGAGAATAAGATTTTTTTCTCTCCAGATTAAAAACCATCACTTCAGCCGAAACAGCGATCACGAAAGAAATTAATATGGAAAAAATAAAAAGAATTCTTATTATTAAAACATCCTTAAAAATAAAATCCTCGCTAAAAATAGCGTCAAAGGAAAAAACCAAAATCACCGCTTTTAGAAAAAAATAAAGCGAAACAATCCTTAAATTTAAAATTAAATTTCTTGAACTTGATTTTTTTCTGATTTTATTAACATAAAATCGACGAACATCTTCAGCCAAAAGAAAATATAAAGTGAAAATACCGAGCAAGAAAACTAAAATCGGGTTAAGTAGCAGCAGCAAAGCCAAACAAATTCCCAAAATCCAGCCCCAATAATTGCCCTTGTTATTAAGATAAAGCACAAACTCGGAAAAAACGCCTAAAAAAACAAAATAAATAGCACCGCCTACAGTCAGATAACTTTCAAAAATATTCGTCCCTCCTTGGAGCCGGATCAAATTAAAAATCCCGAATAAAATCGCCACCACCAAGTGAATAAAAACACTTATTCTAAGCAAAAATCTTATCTTATTAAAATTATTTTGCATCTTAGTTATTTAACTGGCATATCAGAATCGATGGGAGAGCCGCCCCCAAAATCATCAAAGCCGGATTTATCAGCCAATTTCAATCTCTCCTTTAACTCTTTTTCCACAATTCTTCGATCCCGCCCGTATTTTAATCTGGAATATTGAATTATTTTTCGACGGTTCTTTTCTTTTTCCGGCACCGGAGGCAAGGTTCTTATGGAAAAAGGCTCGCTGACTGCTCCATTAATCATTAACTTAACAAAAGCTTTATAATTATCGACATTGATAAGATCCCTTTCATTGAAAGTCGGGGCGAATTGTTTAACCATGTACTCAGCATCTGTGGCTCCGATCCTAAAAGTCACCATCGAACCCACATTTCCAAACACGGCATCTCTTATTTTTTCATCAAGCTGTTGAATAAATTGATGCCCTATAATCAAATTCAATTTATATTTTCGGGCCTCCGAAAGAATCGAAGCAATGGAATCGGTGGTTACATTCTGAAACTCGTCAATATATAAATAAAAATCTTTCCTCTGATCTTCGGGTATATCCACCCGGCTCATCGCATACATCAAAATTTTACCAACCAAAACCATACCCAAAAGATTGGCATTTAATTCACCGATTTTTCCTTTGCTCAAATTAATCAA
>WJJX01000123.1 GCA_014729445.1 Candidatus Moraniibacteriota bacterium
GATTTTGCCCGGAACCGTAATTACATTTGTTGGAATTTTAAGTTATGCGATTTTTGATAAGTTTGAAAAAATTCCGGTTTGGTTAGTGTTGGTTTTATTGGTTGTGACTTTTTTTTCCACTTTGATTGATAATTTTGCCGGTGCATTAGGTGTTCGACGATTAAAGGGTTCGAAGTATGCATTTTGGGGTTCAATAATCGGTGCGATTATCGGTGTGATTGTTTTAAATTTGCTCGGTTTGATCATAGGTTCTTTTTTAGGAGCGATAGTAGGGGAGTATGTTTTTGCAAAAAGCGACAGTCAAAAGGCGATTAAAGTTGGTTTTGCCTCCTTTTTGGGATTTTTAGCCGGCGGACTTGCGAAATTTCTGATCGCTTTTTTGATGGGGCTTGTTTTTACGTTGTTTTTATTTTTTTAAATTTTAGGCTTGAAAGTTTTTTGTGTTTTGTAATAATAGAATAATGATTTAATTTTTTGCAGTAAATAATGAAGAAAAATAAATTTTTTTTAAGATTTTCTTTAACCATATTGGCAAATTTGGCTATTTTGTCGTTAAGTGTTGTTTTTTATGTTTTTTCTTATACGCATAATTCTATTGCCAGAGAAGATTTAACCAGTCCGGAGTTAATTAAAGATAAGAAAGTGACTTTGTTTTTTAATCAAAAAGTAATTCATTTAATAACTCAACAGGATAAAGTTGTTGATTTAATTAGCGAACTTAATATTGAAATTAATCAGGAGGATTATGTTTTTCCAAATATTGAGGATCGAGTTAAAAATAATATGGTTTTGGTGATAAATAAAAGAAATAAATATTTGGTTTTGGATGCCAATGAAGAAATCGAGCATAAAACTTATAGTATTAAAGTAAAAGATGTTTTGCAGGAGATTGGAATTAATTTAAATTCTTCGGATCAGGTCGAGCCGGCTTTGGAGGAGATTTTAGCCAACGGAGATGAAATCGTGATTACCAGAATTGAGACAGAAGAGGTTGTCGAAACCGAAATTATACCTTTTGAAACGGTAGAAAAAAAGGATGAAGATTTAGATTATGGACAAGTTAAGGTTAAACAAGAGGGAAAAAACGGTAAAAAAGAGGTAAAATATTCGATTACTTATAAAAACGGCGAAATTGAAAATAAGGAAATACTTGAAACAAAAATAGTTTTAGAGCCTGAAGAGAAAATTGTTGTTAAGGGAACCAAAGTTCGATTGGGGAAAGCGGTTAAAGGTACGGCTACTTGGTATGCTTACACCGGGACAATGGCTTGCGCTTCAAGAGATTATCCAAAAGGAACGGAGTTAAAAGTTACGAATTTGGAAAACGGGAAAAGTGTGGTGGTGGTGGTAAACGATTATGGTCCGATGGAGTATACCGGTCATATTATCGATTTGGATAAAGTGGCGTTTGCAAAGATTGCCAATTTGGGGCAAGGTGTTATTAGAGTTAAAATTGAAAAACTTAAAAAATAAAATAATTATTAATTTAATCTTATGACTCAAAAAAACGGAATTTACAAATGTGAAATTTGCGGCAATGTGGTGGAAGTTCATCACACCGGTGCCGGTGAATTGGTTTGTTGCGGTCAACCGATGAACGAATTACATGAAAAAAAAGAGGATGAAGGAAATGAAAAACATGTGCCTGTTGTTGAAAAAAAAGACGATCACGTATTAGTAAAAATTGGAGAGACTCCTCATCCAATGGAAGAGAAACATTACATTGAATGGGTTGAAGTTGTTCGACAAAATGGAAGAATGTCGAAAATTTATTTAAGACCGACCGACGAACCTGAAGCAAAATTCGAATGCATGGATTCGGATGTTAAAAAAGTTCGAATTTATTGTAATATTCATGGTCTTTGGAGTAATTAAAAAATTATATTTACATTGAATTAAAGAGTTAGTGACAAGTTGCTTGATTTTTATTTGACAGGGTAATTTACATTTGGTAAATTATAATTTAAAAGAGCTCGAGAAGAGTGTTAGTTTACTAATTTTAGAAAAAATATTTATGCCAACAATTAATCAGTTAGTGAAAAAAGGGAGAAAGAAAAAAACAAAAAAGTCGAAGTCACCTGCTTTGCAAAGATTTTTTAATACTTTGAAAAATAAACCCGTTAAATATAAAAAGGGGAGTCCTTTTAAAAGAGGTGTTTGTGTTAAAGTTGCAACAACAACGCCAAGAAAACCGAACTCGGCTTTAAGAAAGATTGCCAGAGTCAGACTTACCAATCAAATGGAAGTAACCGCTTATATCCCGGGGATTGGACATAATTTGCAGGAGCACTCGATTGTTTTAATCAGAGGTGGAAGAGTTCCGGATTTGCCCGGAGTTAGATATCATGTCGTTAGAGGAGTTCTTGATACAGAAGGAGTTAACGATAGAAAAAGAGGTCGAAGTAAATACGGGGCTAAAAAACCGAAAGAAGAGAAGAAATAATTATTTTAAAGTTTTAAATTACTATGATAGAAAAAGATCAACCAGATCCAAAGTATAATAA
>WJJX01000124.1 GCA_014729445.1 Candidatus Moraniibacteriota bacterium
AAAAAACATTTTTTAATTTTGGCTTTGATCCTCCTTGTTGCCGCCTTTCTAAGATTTTACGCTTTAAATGAATATCCGCCCGGATTGTATCCTGACGAAGCGGTCAATGCAACTGACGCGCTTAGGGCTTTGAAGGAGGGGGATTTGAAGGTTTATTATTCGAATAATAATGGACGGGAGGGGTTGTTTATTAACCTTTTGGCAGTTTTTTTCAGTCTTTTTGGAGCTAGTATTCTGGTTTTACGATTAGTGCCGGCCTTGATTGGATTTTTTACCGTTTTAAGTTCTTATTTTCTTGGGAAAACCTTAATTAATAGAAAATTCGGTTTAATCTTTTCGGCTTTTTTCGCTGTTTCCTATTGGCATCTCAATTTTTCAAGAATCGGCTTTAGAGCTATTTTAATGCCTTTGATTTTAAATCTAACCTTTATTTTTCTTTTTAAAGGTATTAAAAACCTCAATCTTAATTGGGAATGTTTTCAAAAATTAAAATCCGCTTTTTCCAAAGAAAAAACCTTTAAAAATTTTCTAAGCCAGTTAAAAATTTATTTTAACGAGTCAAAATGTTTTCACTTTATTTTAGCCGGTTTGATTTATGGAATGGGTTTTTATACTTATATAGCCTATCGGATCAGTCCTGTGATCATTTTGACTTTCTTTTTCTTTGTTTTTATCTCTGTTTTTAGGGAGAAACAAAAACAGGAAAAATTATTTTTCAAAAATTCCATTACATCTTTTAAACAGCTTTTTGCCCCAACGGTTTTATTTGTTCTTTCCGCGCTTTTATCAAGCTCTTTTATCCTTTATTTTTTCATTAGTCAGCCGGACAGCTTGGCTTCAAGGCAAAACGACAATTCGATTTCGGTTTTTGATCCAAACAATAACCAGGGTAATTTGATTTTGACCGTTGGAAAAACTTTTTTGATCACTCTGGGGCAGTTTTATGTAAAAGGAGACCAGAACTGGAGGCACAATCTGCCTTCCCAAACGGTTATCAATCCGATAGAGGCCGTCTTTTTTACTTTCGGCCTCTTAATTTCGATGTTTATTTTTGCCGTGCTTGTCTTGAATTTGTTTAAACTGAGATTTAAAAATAAATATCTTGGCTTTATTTATAAATTGGAGGATAAAGGCCGGGTCTTAATTCTGCTTTCGACTTTTATTGTCTGGTTTTTTATTATGCTTTCGCCGGCCTTTTTGACGGTGGAAGGCCTGCCCCATGCTTTGAGATCATTAGGTTCGATTAATGCTTTGTATTTTTTTGCTTCGCTTTCGGTCTACTACCTGCTTTCGATCAAATATCAAAGCCAGAAATATAAGGTTGTGAATTATTTTAACAAAGTGAATAAAGTTTTTGTTACAGTGGTCTTTATTTTTAGTTTTTTCTTAACCGGCTTTAGTTATTTTGTAGTTTGGGGAAAATCGCTTGAAGCAATGCATGCCTTTGAAAAAAGACTGGTTAATATCGGCCGATATTTAAAAGAAAACGACAATACTCAACTGATAAGATATGTGGTTGTTAATCTGGACTCTAAAAAAATCAACACCGGCTATCCGGTATCGCTTGAAACCATACGCTTCTTGAATTTTGACAATCAATATAAACCGGTTTATCTCCTGCCAGAGGATCTTTATAACAAAAACAAATTCGACCCCAAGAGCACATTTGAAATAATCCTGCAAAAACCGGACCCGGAACTGGTCCAATATTTGAAAGGACAATACGGATTAAAAGAACAAAGGATTAATTATACTAATCAGTATGATGGCACCGATTTTATTGTTTTAAGATAATTTAAGTTATACGCATTTTCCTCTTCAAACATTATCTCTTTTTCAAGATTTTGTTGAATTTTATCCAGATTATCCAAAGTCAAATTTCTAACCAGTTCTCCTTCACCTCTTTTAATCAACTTTTCCAAATGATCCAAATGTTCGTTTTCCTTATTTAAACTTTGGAGTTCTTCCAAATTTTGAAGCGCCTGATCGAAACTGTCTTTTTGTACCTGAATCAGGAGCAAAACGTATCTGGCGTCGGAATATTTTTTTTGTTCTTGGATAATTTCATCCACTAATCTCCGGGCCTGATCGAATTTATCGACTTTGTAGTTTAAGATAGCCAATTTAAGTTTCAATAAATTGTTTTTTTGAGCTGGTGTTTCTTGCAATAATTTAATCGCTTTTTCGGTTTGATCTTCTATTTCGTAAATGGAAGCCAAAATCAACCTGGCACTTAAATTATTGCTGTTTAATTTTAAAGAATAGCTCAGGTTTGCTTTGGCAAGTTCCAAATGAGCTAGAGATTTTTCGGGAATTTCCTCCAGAAAACCGATATTATTGGCTGTTTCTTCAAGTAAATATTTGTCATAATAATATAAGTTTAATTCCGCGATCCGATTGAAGATAAAATAATTGTCATATTTTAAATCAGTCGACGCTTTATAATTTTTCTCTGTTAATTCATCGGCCTTTCGATAAGCTCCGATTAACTTTTGATAATTATAGCCCAGCCTTTCGTAAGTTTTGTAATTATATTGATTCAAGCTTAAAGCCTTGGTATTAAGCTCAATGGCCGTTCGATAGTTATTTAAAATTTCCTCTTTGCTTTCGTTTTTTAACAAGTCTTCGGTCTGTAATTTTTGATCGGCTCTACTGGAATAAACTTGAGCCAAAGCTATAAGATAACGCTCGTTTTGAGGATCCTTTGCCAGGCCCTTTCGGATATATTCATCGGTGGTTTCAAGCTCTCTTAATCCGACATTATCAACAATCTCGGAGGCGATTTGAAAATTATAGGAAGCCAAAAAACGCGAAAAGCAAACTCCAGAGATAAAAATAAAAATCAAAAAATAAAATATGACTATGGAAGTTAAGCTGAAACTTTTTTTAAAATTAAGCCCTTTGTCTTTTGAATCAAGAGAAAGACTATAATTTTTCAAGCCGGAAACGCCGATTAAAAATCCGCTGGTTACCCACCAATAAAACAAAGTAGTAGCCGAAACATTAATTAATAAAATCCAAATTGTCTGAATCAGCCAAAAATAACAAAGGGTTTTTAAATAAACATTTTTTTTGGTTTTTAAATTCCAAAAGCTTAAATAACTTAAAAACAGACAGAAGATTAAAAAAACAATCAAGCTTAAAGCCCCTCCTCCCGTTATTAAATAAAAAGAAAGATTATGCTTTTTTTGCACCGGCGGATCAGCTTGATTTTCAAAATAAACTTGATTGCCTAATCCCGCGCCTAAAAAGAGATTGATATCATTGGTTCGCCCAATTGTATTGACTGAACTTTCAAAGCGCGCTCCACTGCTTTTTACTTCCTGCTTAGATTCTCCTATAAAATGCCCTCCTTTGAAAAACAGAGCGGAAATTACGGCAATAATTAAAGCCATAAATAGAAAAGCCGTATCTTTGTTGATTTTTTTTGAATTTTTTTTAGAAAGAACCGCCAAGGCATACAGAAGAATCAAGACAATAAGAATCCAATTTAGGAAAACATTGGTTAAGATTAAACCGATTAAGGCACTCAAGGCGGTTATTACGGAATAATAAAATTCCGGTTTAGATTGGGGCCGTTTTTTTAAAACATTTAACATTAATAAGGCGAATACCAAAAAAGAATAAAAGGCAAAATCTATATGGGATCCGAACAGATTTAAACCGCCTAAAAGCAAGCTTAACAAAATGAACGGCTGCGGAAGGGTGAAAAATAAAAAGAATTTCTTTATTTTGGCGTAACTTTCAAAAATATTTGAAACCACCAACAATAATAAAGCTAGAAAAAAGTAACTTATGAGCGATTGACTTTCAAGGCCCACAAATCCAAAAATGCTGTTTCGAGGATAAATAGAAAAGATGGAGGCGAAACCAAGAAGAGAAAGGAAAAAAAACAAGGGTACATAAATTAAAGGATTAATTAAATCGATTTTTTTTATATATAAAATTTTTACAACCCAGAGAAATATTATAAAGACAATGGAAATATTTAAAACCAAAAGCTTGTTCAACTCCCAGGGGCTTTCGGTAGTTTTTAAAAAGAAAACCGGAAAAATGAAAATCAGGGCATACAAAAACAATTCGATTTTATAATCCAGCGATTGGCGAATAAGTTTTCTCTGACTGCTTTTATGACTCAGTTTTTTCCTGAAGT
>WJJX01000125.1 GCA_014729445.1 Candidatus Moraniibacteriota bacterium
AAGCCAACCTAAAATTAAAGCGGCATTTAAATTCAATTGAAGATTCCTTTGGCCCTGCTTTTTATTTTGCGGTTTTAAAGAACTATTTCGAGCTATAACCCAGCCAAAAACAACAACGCCCAAAATACCCAATAAAGTTCTGAATTCACCGATACTGGAGGTGAAACTGTTTAAAGAAACACCGCGGTGGCTATCCTTGTCAGGGGTTTGAACCACGGTTTCCACGGCTTCATGTCTTATATAATGCGGTGTATAGATCAAACCAATAAAAACAGCGGAAATTGTTAAAACAATCAAAGGCGCTTTACTGAAAAACAATCGAAGCCATCTTTTTAAAACTCTAAAATCGAATCTTTTTCGATAGGGAAACATTAACTCCAATAAAATCTGGCTGCCCACCAGAGAAAGAATAATAAAAATTAAAAGAAAAGTGGATAAATGGTGAATATAGAAAATCCCGACAAAAAGAAAAATGGCCAAAGCCAAAAATCTCTTTTCATTAAATCTAAAACTCAAAAAGAGACTGAGTAAAACACTAGGGATAAATAGATTGCCGAAAGTGTTTCCCACCACTCCTCCGCTTACAAATTTCATAAAAGGAGCTGCAATAACGTATAAAACCGCTATAAAAGCGAAAGAAATAAGCGCAATGGACTCTTTGCGACTTATTCTTTTGGCCAATTGAAAAATCAAGAGAAAAGAAATCAGATCGATTATCATTAAGAAAACGACCGGAAAAGCGGTCAAAATATCAATACCGGTAAGTTTGGAGAGAACAAAAAACGCAATATGCTCGCCCACAATCACATCGCTGGTATTATAGTCGGGAATCTTCTCGTTAATCTCTAAATTCTTGACCCAATACATGTGATGTCCCAAATCTGTATTGTTTGGGACAATATCCAAAGCTAGAAACCTAGCGCTGATTAAAATTGAAATCAAAGAGAGAATAATCAAATTTTTTCGACTGAAAGTTTTAATTGGCAAAACAGGTTTTGAATTATGCTGACTCTTTTTTTGCAAGAAATAATAAGCCAAGGCCAAAACGCCGACACTGAAAATCAAGGTCAGATACAAATTAAAAGCATTTAAACCTACGTTAAAACGACCCAGGAGTAAAACAATAAAATTAATTAAGGTGACGCTAAGAGGCAGACTCAAGCCCGTTTTTTCAATCAGACTCAACCTGTCCCTCCCGGCAAAAAACAGATCTAAAATCAGCCAACCAGGAACAATAAAAACCAATATTAAAGTCAAAAATAATTTTAAATAGACTAAAAATAACATAAATTAACTTTTAAATTCTTTTAGATATTGTCTGGCGATGATTTTCCAATCGAATCTTTCCTTGGTGTATTGTCTTGCTTTTTCTGCAAATAGTTTTCTTAAATCGTCATCCTCCAAGAATCTGTTTATCACTTTAATATACTTGATTTTGTCTTTTGGTTCAATCAAAATTCCGTTTTCTTTATGCGTTAAGGCGTCTTTAATACCCTCCAAATTAGAAGCGATCACGGGAAGTTTGCAGCTTGCGGCCTCAAGCATCGTAACTCCGAAGCCTTCCATATCGCCGGGAACTTTGATATTTGGCTGAATAAAAAGGTCAACTGTATTAAATAAAAGCTTTTTCTCCTTTTCCGAAACAAAACCAAGAAAAAAAATTCTCTTGGATAATTTTTTCTCCTGAATCGATTTTAGAATTTTTTCTTTTTCCTTGCCGGCTCCGGCAATTAAATAAATTGTATTTTTATCCAAATTGGCAAACACTTTTTTAATAAACCAGCTTATTCCCTTACGTTTGCATAATCTGCCGACGGTGAAGATAAATTTATAATCTTTCTTTTCAAAAAAATCCTGGTGCTTCTGCCAAAACTGTTTATTCTTAGCCCTGGATTTGATTAATTTGACTAAATCTTTTCGCCGGTATTGAGTAGAATAAAATTCCTGCGGATCTATGCCGTTATTGATAACTGTAACTTTGTCTCTAGGAACTCCCAACTTGACGGCCTCTTTCTGCGTTTCTTGACTAACAGCGATAATCTTATCCAAATTCCTAAGCGCCTTAATGTTAAAAGTATAATATAGTTTGCTTTTATAGCCGTAAGTTAAATCCAGACCATGAACCGTGCAAATCACTTTGGTTTTGGGATAAACCATTTTGATAATCTCTCCGACCGGAGCTAAGACCGCGTCGGAAAGATGGACGATTTTAAATTTCCTCCCTATTTGAAGTCCTTTTAAAACAGCTATTATGATAAAAGGTAGTAGGAATTTCTTGCCTCTTTTATTGACCAGGGCCTTGACTCTGGTTTCATCCAGCTTATGAATACTGTGAATTAACTGATAGCTTATTTTTTCCATCCCGCCGACAATGGGCGGATATGTCCTTGAGATAAAGAGAATTTTTAGTTTTGGTTTTTTAGTCTTCATCTTTTAATTTTTTAAAATTCTTTAGATCTTTTTCTAAAAACCATTTTTCCTCCTCGGATTGAAATTTAACCAAAAACTTTTTTTGTAAAATTTTCACATTGACCACTTTGCCTTTTTTGCCTTTATAAATTATCTTTTCTCCTACTTTGGGAAGACCTTTTGAAAGCTCTTCGTAAATATCAACTTCATAAGCCAAACAACACATCAACCTCCCGCAACAACCCGAAATTCTTTCATTGCCTCGATGGGTAATTTGTTGAATCCTTGCCATATCGGTGTTAATGCTTTTGGAGCAGCTGTTAAAGAGCAGACAACAAAGCTTTTTGCCGCAAGGACCATAACCCCCGCAAATTTTTGCCTCGTCTCTTGATCCGATTTGCTCGAGCCTAACTGCTTTTTGGAAAGTATAGGACAAACTTCTTACCAATTCTCGAAAATCAACCCTGTTTTCCGCTGTAAAAGCAATTACAATGCAGCTGTTATCCAAACTTTGATCGGCCCCGGCCAATTTCATCGGCAGCTCCAATTCCTTGATTTTGGATCGGACCGCCTTTAAAATTTCCCCATTATCTTTATTAAGTTCTTTATATCTTGCCATGTCTTTTTGAGTCGCTTTTTTGATAATTTCATAATATTCGTTGTAATTTTCATCTTTGTCCGTTTCCTGGTCCGTGATATCCAGTTCCTTTTTTTCCTTAACTGAATCTTTAATTTTGGCTTGAGCTTTACCTAAAAACTGTCCGAAATTATTTTTTAATATATAATATTCGCCTAATTCAATATCCTGATGAGTTTTTATTTTTTTCAAAGCCTCCCAATCGAAAATTTTAAATTTGTATATCATTAAATTAACTTAAAAATATTAGAACTTTTCTGGCTTTCTTGAATATGGCCTACAAAAAGCAACAATTTAGCTTAGGAACCCGTGCGGCGCGCGGATTCTTAAAACAGAAAGTCCCGGTTTTCAGACAATTTGATAATGTTTAAATCCTTACTGAAAAGCTAAATACGACTTCTTAGGTTAATATTAAACCAAAATTATGAGATAATGACAACTTTTTTAAAAGAAAGAATTGTATAATAAATTTTTCCGGGCTGTTTAAAAATGAGTTTTTATCTTAGCGAAGAACCTACCCTAAAGCAGTTATTTTAAAGAAAAACGATTTAATTAATGACTCATTTCTGCGCCAAAGGAATTTTTACGAAAAAAGTACTGCCCTTGCCTTCGCCTTTGCTGTCCACCCAGACTTCTCCTCCGTGCGCTTCAGTGATTTTTTGAACCACAAAAAGGCCAATTCCGGTGCCGTCGGCTTTCATTTTAGAGATATTTTTACCGCGGGTGAATTTTTCAAATAATCTGTCAAGGTCTTCTTTGGGGATACCCACTCCGGTATCTTTGATCTTAATCAAAATATTTTTTTTGCCGGCTTTTTCCAAAATCACTTTTATTCCTCCTTTTTGAGTGTATTTGATCGAATTGTCGACTAAATTACCGATTACCTCGGAGAATTTTTTCTTATCCGCTTTAATCAACAAATTTTCCTCCTTTTTAGCCTTATCGATAAATTTAAGATAAAGTCCCTTATAATTAGCCTGTATTTTCATAGTATTCAAAACATTCTTGATGATTTTTCTAACATCGGTCAGTTCAAACTCATATTGCATTCTTCCCTGTTCGATTCTGGAAACATTGAGCAGATCGTCAACCAAATTAATCAACCTTTGATTGGCGATGGAAATTTTATGAATCACCTCTTTTTGTTTCTTACTGATCTTTCCGAAACGTTCGTTAACCAATAAAGACGAGAAGCCCTTTATCGAGGTCAAAGGCGTCTTTAGTTGATGGGAGGCGATAGAAATAAATTCATTTTTGGCTTCGTCCAGTCTTTTCAACTTTCGATTGGCCCTTTCCAATTTAGCGGTAGCTTTTTTGATTTCGGTTTTTAAGCGTTTGTTGAATTTTAGAGTCTCTTTATAAAGCAGGGCATTTTGAATAGCGGTAGCCGCTTGATAGCTTATGATGTTCAAAGTTTTGATATCCTCCTTATTGTAAATATCTTGAGATTCCTTTTCTCCCAAAGTAATGAGCCCGACGGTTTTGTTCTCGGCTTTCAAAGGCACAATCAAAGCAACTCCGTGTTTTTTAAGATTTTTTAGAAAAGTTTTGGTCTTACCCTTTTCTATGGCCATTAATTGCTCAACGATAACCGGGATATTTTTGTTTATATAATCGATCCTTAACTTCTTATCACTTTTAACCGCTTTTTTGCCGTTATAATCAAATCCGTCATTGGCTTTGATGATATACTTTTTAGTTTTGGGATTATATTTCATTATACTGACTGCCGTTGCCTTGAAATTGTCTTTTAAGCTCTGAATCAAGTAATCAAAAATTTCTTTATCATCAATACTCGAACTTAATTTCAAACTGGTTTCTTCGATTACCTCTTCGACATCATAAAGGGAGGTGAAAAAATATTTGTTGGCTATTTTGTAGAATGTTTGTTCTACTTTGTCGTAGATTATCAGGGCTAGAATAAGCAAACCCGCGTTCAAGTAGATGGATTGAGGAATAAAATTAGAAATTATCGAATGAATAGTCATTGCGAAGCCGGCGACGGTTAAAACTGATAATAAAAAAACGAAACTCTTTCGAAGGACTAGTTTGATGTCGAAAGCTTTATGAACTATGATTGAGTATGATGTAAATATTACCATTATTATTGCACTATTATTGCCAATCCTAAAAAATTCCGAAGATATTTTATTTTGTAATAAAAAGTTAAAAACTAACATTATACAACTAGTTAAGAAAAAACCAATCATAAAATATTTAATTTGATTCCTCTTAACTCCTGATAAGCAATATAATCTCTTGAATTGAAAGTATAATCCTAAAAATACATTAATTAAAATTACCAGTGAATAAAAGATAAATAGAGCGGTAAATTGATAGCGTATTTTATCTTCTTCTATGTCTAGATTTTTTATAATTAAACCTGAAATACCTAATATAGATGAAATAATGCTTGGAATAGAAAAAATCAAAATAAGATTTTTTTTGTTTTTGAATTTTTCAAAATTAATCTCATCAGGAAAGTTAAATAAAAAAATTAAAAAACAATATGTGAAAAATGGTGCTAGAAAAAAATCTAGCTTGAAGAACAGCTCCGCATAAAATCTATTTGAAATAACCGTTTGGAAATGGTTTGAAAACAACCATAATGAAAAAAGTATTGTAAAAAGAAAAAAACTTATATTAGTAATCGACTTCTTGTTTTTCCTATATGTTATAAAACCCAAAAAAAATATTGCCAGATTAACGAATATCGTAATTTTTGAGCTAACTAGTTCAAACATTTGATTTTTTTATTTTATACATTCACATCTATCTATTTTATTTAAAATATTTTTCTTTCTGTATACATTGAAAATTTTTATTAATTTAAGCCTACATTTTGGACAACTTGATGGTATGGAAATTGGTGGGGGGGTATCAGTAAATTTACCTAAATTCAATTGCCATCCCTTTTCCTTAGCTTTCCGCAGAATTTTGTATATTGTCCACAAGGAAGGAGGTTTGTATTCTTTATTATAGTACAAATCTGCTAAAAAAGTACCCTCCTGGACAAAGGTACATGAGAGCTCAATTTCGTTAATATTTAAATTTATTAAATATTTTATCGTTTCAATGGTTTCATTATATGCTTCTTTTTCCGAAATTCCTGGTGGTTTTAATAACACGTAGACATACGTCTTAACATTATTTTTTGCTAATAAATTTACCTTTTTTTCAAATACTCTTTTATCTAACCCTTTTTTTATTATCTTATTTCTAATATAGTCATCCTGGCTCTCTAAGCCGATAGCTACAGTAAATTTTATCTTCTTCTGATATTTTTTTATCTCTTTTATAAAATCATCGTTAATGTATTCACAGCGAGATTCTATTAATAATTCGATACCATTATACTCTTTAGACAAATAGTTATAAACGTTACTTCTAAAGTTTTTTGGGATTTCTCTATTATTGATAAAACTACCTCCATTATAGATTGATACTTTATCTATTCTAGAATATTTCTTAATGGCTAGTAAGAATAATACCCAATAAATCAAACTAGGCAATTTATGACCTCGATTATATTTTTTTACTTCATTGTTGAATCCACACATACTACACCCTCCTGTTTTCTTCCAGTATTCGCACCCTCCCCCTGGTATTAATATTGTCAACTTTGTTATTGTTTTTTCTAAAGAGAAAGAGAATGCTTCATCAATGTAACAATATTTAGATAACATTTTTGATATCATACTATACTATATAAATGTCCTTATAATCTTTATGTTTATAAGTCCTATTAGCCAAGCTAATGCCTCTCTCATGGGCCAATTCCAAAAAGGATTCTTTCTATAAATTAGAACGCCGTAATTTAAGCTTTCTGGATCAGGAAAGTAATTATCGATAACTTTGACAATCTTGAAGCCCTCCGATCTATACAATCTGAGTTCCTTATCGTATAATTTATTATCTGGTCTTTTTATTTTTACATATTCTTCTGGAGTGACTTTTTTTTTATTTTCCAGATAATCTTTGTACCCTGGCATTCTTGAGCCTAAATAAACTCCTTTTTTATTATTCTTTATCATATTCTTCCAGACTTGTAACATTAAAAAAGTTCCATATCCTCTATTTCTAAATTCGGGATGAATCGAAAGATTAATTCCATAAATAAATTTTCCATTTCTGCAATGACTTTTTTCTATCCTTCCTCTATCCGTAATTTGAAACCACCTTATTTTTTTATTTTGATCCAAACTATTGACATATTGAAACGAAATATAGCCTAATATATTATTGTTCACTTGTTCTTTTAAGATTATATTTCCTTTTTTGAAAGTCCTAATTCTTGAAGATATTTTTTCTTTATCAGCACCTTCTTTCCCCCAAACTTCCTTTTCAAGCTTAATTAGTGAATTTATATCTTTGAGGCTAGCTTCCCTAACTTCTATTTTCATGTTTTTTAAAATTAGAATTTCTAGAATCTAAAAATGTTGCTCCCCTATTTTAACCACAAAAACACTCCCCTCCCCAACCTTACTCTTAACTAAAATCTCCCCCTTAAAAC
>WJJX01000011.1 GCA_014729445.1 Candidatus Moraniibacteriota bacterium
AAATAGATATCAATTTTCCAGTGGAGAATAGAGTTTTAGACTGGGAAATGGTGGAGAGTTTTAAATTTATAGATTAAATTTTAAAAAATTTTTATGGAAAATTGTATTTTTTGTAAAATCATCAAAGGCGAACTGCCTTGCAGCAAAATCTATGAGGACGACGAAGTTTTTGCTTTTATGGATATTCGCCCGATAAATCCGGGTCATGTTTTGGTTATTCCAAAAAAACACGAACAGTTAATGACAGAATTGGACGATAAAATTATCAAAAAGCTCATAGTGGTTGGCAATATGATCAATAGAGCTATCCGAAAATCCAAGGTAAAATCGGAAGGATTAAATTTTCATTTGTCAGACGGTCAAGCTGCCGGCCAAGAAATCTTTCATGTGCACCTGCATTTGATCCCCCGCTTCCCCAGAGACGGATTCGGCCTTGTATTTCCTAAAAGATATAAAGACAAGCCAAAGCAAGGCGAATTGGACCAAGTGGCCAAGGATATCCGTTCGAAGCTGGAAAATTGATAGAAATAATCTTTCATAAAAAATGCAAAGAAAAGAAACAAGAGAAGGAGATGGAGTCTCTCCTTTAAGCAAAGAAGAAATTAAAAAAGAAACTTCGTTACTGCTTAAGAACCGCTGACGCAATTTTTAAATTCAAGCCGGATAATTTTAATGATAAAATATTTAAAGAGCTCAAAAATTGGCAGGAAAAATTCCGCTATTTAAATGAATGAAAAACCCTCCCCTCCTCCCGCTCCGAGAGGACGGGAGGTTTCGTGATCAGGTTTTCTCGAACATTATAATACTTAACTAGATCCAAATATCAAGTCATGAATCAAAAAACCGCAGCAAGAATTTTTAAAGAACATAATTTAGGCAAAGTTGATTCTGTTAGTAAAATTGAAATTGGCTTTACCAATCAAGTTTATTTAGTCAATGACCAATTCATTCTCAAAGTCTGCGAGGATGAAAGCAATGAACAAAAGTTTGAAAGAGAGGTATTTTTCTACAATTTCTTTAAAGGCAAAATCCCTATTCCTAAAATCAAGGTTTTTGACAAATCAAAAAAAATTTACGCCAAATTGTTTATGGTCTATCCTAAAATTGAAGGGCATAACCTTTATTCAAAATGGCATCTGTTAAACAATGACGAACGAAAAGTCATCATTAAACAGCTTTGTGATATTTTAAAAACAATCAATCAAGCTTCATTTGAAGAATTTAAAAATAAATTTAAAATAGATTTCTCCAACAATTGGCACGACAAAGTTTTGGGTGAAATTCAAGCTTTGTTAAAAAAGGTCGAAGCAAAAAAGCTTTTGTCATGCGAATTCATCCAAGTCATCAAACAATTTATAAATGACAATCACCATGTGCTAAAGGAACAAAAACTCGCTCTTGTTTATTGGGACAGTCATTTTGATAATATTTTAGTGCGTGACACAAAAATTGTGGGAATCCTGGACTTTGAAAGAACAGAAATTTCATCAATTGATTTTGTCCTGGACATGATTAAATGAATGGTCGAATATACGAAAAAATATATGTCTAAAGAATTTGAAAAATTTGCCAAAAAAGAAGACTATGAAAATCTTCTGGATTGGTTTCTGGAATTTTACCCGGAATTATTCGAATTTAAAGATTTAGACAAAAGATTAGATTTATATGCAATCAAAAATGATCTAGATACTCTAATTTGGTGGCCCAACTCCATCCAAGTCAAACAAATGATAGCTAAAACCGTTAAGTATGATTTTCCTGAATCGGCTGAGTAGGATTATAATTACAGGGCTAATTTAATCAAGTTTACTGGATTACGCGTAATTTAGTGAAAATCATCAACAATGAAAATTTCTTAAATTTTATTTACCCAATCAAATGAATGAATTTCTAAAAAATAAAATCATCGGCATGGCTTTAGCTTCCCTGGAAGAAGACAAAGTCAAATTAATCGCCTTGTACGTTCTGCCCGAATATCAGCGGCAGGGAATCGGAAAAATGCTCATGCAAAAAGTCTTGGATTTTTCTAAAAATTCAAAACAAATTCGACTCGAAGTCGCCGCCTACAATCAACAAGCCATCAATTTTTATCAAAAAAATGGCTTCAAACTGATCCCTGAATCAGAAGACCAACACGAAATCATTCCAAATAAATTCATCCCAACAGTTAAAATGAAAAAAGATCAAAAAAACAAATAGACTTTTCAAACTCAATTTGTTAATTTTAATTCACCTAAAAAATTATCTTAATATTTTAGCTTTTCCCCATGAAAATCATCCAATCCGATCAATTAACCGAAAAATATTACGGCTTTTCTGAATCAAAAAAACTTGACGTCGTAGGTCAAATTTTAAAAGAAGTCGAAGAGCAAGGGGATAAAGCCGTTAGAAAATACACCAAAAAATTTGATAATTTGGATTTGAAAAATCCCCTAATCACTCAAAAGCAAATCAAAAAAGCCTATCAAAAAGTTTCGTCTAAAGATATCTCCGCTCTTCAAAAAGCCGCCAAAAACATCACTTTTTTCGCCAAAGAACAATTTAAAACCTTCAAGAATTTCGAAATCAAAAAAAACGGTGTTACCTTGGGTCAAAAAATAATCCCTATCGAAAAAGCCGGCTGCTATGTTCCGGGAGGAAGATATCCCTTGCCTTCCTCCGCTTTGATGAGCGTTATTCCCGCCAAAATCGCCAAAGTCAAGGAAGTGATCGTTTGTTCCCCCAAAATCCATCCCATAACCATTGTCTCAGCCGATATCGCCGGCGCCGACAAAATCTTCAGCCTGGGAGGAGTTCAAGCCATCGGAGCCTTGGCTTATGGCACCGAATCGATTCCCAAAGTTAACCTCATTGTCGGACCCGGCAACGAATTTGTCACTGCCGCCAAAAAAGAAGTTTATGGAGAAGTGGGGATCGACTTTATCGCCGGCCCGAGCGAAGTCTTGATTATCGCCGACGAAAGCGCCATTCCCGCCT
>WJJX01000126.1 GCA_014729445.1 Candidatus Moraniibacteriota bacterium
GCCGAAGCCGTACCTTCGTTAATCAAAATAACCGTTTCGTAATCAATCAAATCACCCGGCCCTTTGGAATAATTCTTTTTGTTCTTGGATTTGTTTTTTTCGCCGTAATCCTCTTCGACAATCAATTTGCCCTTTTCCAAAAAATAACCGTTGATAGCAACGGCGGTCTCCAGATAACCGCCGGGATTATTTCTCAAATCAAGTACAATTTTCCCGGCTCCTGAATCCTCCACTTCTTCAAGCACCGATTTAAATTCGCTCAAAGTATCCCTTAAAAAACCGCTTATCCTGATATAAGCTATCTTATTTTCCTTCATTTCCCATTTAACGCTTTTAATATCAATCTTATCTCGCGTAATTTCGATCTCTAAAGGTTCGCCGTTTTCGCTGTCTTCACGATAAACCGTTAAAACAACCTGAGTCCCTTTGGGCCCGCGGATTTTTTTTACCGCTTCATCCAGGGTCATATCATTAGTCATCTCATCGTCAATTTTTAAAACCTTGTCTCCGGCTTTCAACCCCGCCTTTTGGGCCGGCATATCGTCCAAAGGCGCGATAATCGTGATCACCTCATCCCGCATCCCGACCTCGGCTCCAATGCCTTCAAAACTCCCCTCCATATCGGTCATAAAATCCTTTGTCTCTTCTTCGGTAAAATAAACCGTATAAGGATCCTCAAGGGCGTCCACCATGCCCTTAACCGCTCCGTCAAGCAAAGCCTGCCTTTTGGGCAAATCATTTACGTATCTTTTGCCCAGCTCTTCATAAGCCTCATTCAAAATTTCGATATCATCCAGATCAAAATCCTTATATTCTTCGCTTGCTTGATCCTCATCCAAATCAAAATTCAAACCCGAAATTAAACCGGCCCGTTCGTCTTCTCTTCCGCCCCGTTCATCCAATTCGCCTTGGCTGAATTTGACAAAAAGAATTCCCAAAGAAAAACTGGCAACCCCGATCAAAACGCACAAATAAACAATAAATTGTTTTTTCTCTTTTGTGTTCTGCATAATTTAAAATAACTTAAAATTTAACTTATTTCCTCGTAACTTCTCATAATCAACTGCCCTTGAATTTGTTTTATCGTCTCAATGACCACGGAAACCACGATTAACAAACTGGTCCCACCAATGGATAAGGTTTGAATACCGGTAGCCCACTGCATCACAAACGGCAAAACCGCAATCAAACCCAAGAACAAAGCACCAATCAAAGTAATTCGATTGACAATATAATTCAAGTACTGCTCCGTTTTATTCCCCGGCCGGACTCCCGGAATATAACCTCCGTTTTTCTGCAGATTATCGGCGATATTCTTGGGCTCAAAAGTAATCTTGGTATAGAAAAAAGTAAAAGCCACCACCAGTACAAAATACATAACCCCGTAAAAAAGCTGATTCCCAAAAATCGTACTTATCCTAAGCCCGATTTGAGTAAGCGTATCATTCTCAAAAGAGGAAATCACCTTAACGATTACCTGCGGAAAAAGCATGATCGACATCGCAAAAATAATCGGAATAACTCCGGCTTGATTCACTCGAAGCGGCAAATAACTACTTGACTTGGAGCCTCTAACGGAATTTCCCCTTCTCGCATAGGAAACCGGTATATTGCGCTGGCCTTCAGTTATAAAAATCACAAAATAAATTGTAACCACCACCAAAGCGATCCCGCCGATATAAGTCAAAAGCTTTGACTCATCCCAGCCGGCAATTAGTTGGCGAACCGCCTGAGGCAGGCCGGCCACAATTCCGGCAAAAATGATCAAAGAAACTCCGTTTCCAATACCTTTTTCACTGATTAATTCACCCAGCCACATCAAAAACAGGGTGCCGGCTGTTATGGTAATTATAATCTGGATAGTCTGAAAAGTGGAGAGCTCTCCAACCACCTGGGAAGCCTTCAAAACGGTCAACATTCCAAACCCCTGCAGAATCGACAAGGGAACCGTCAAAAAACGGGTGATCTGATTGAATTTCCGCCTTCCGGCTTCGCCTTCCTCCCGATACCACTTTTCCACCTGAGGAATAACCATTGTCATAAGCTGCATGATAATCGAAGCCGTAATATAAGGCCCCACCCCAAGCATAACAATAGAAAAATTACTCATTCCGCTTCCGGAAAAAACATTTAACATGCCTAAAAACTGATCGCCGGAAAAAAAATCCTTAACCTTATCGACATCCACTCCCGGAACCGGAACCGAAGCCATAAATCTAAAAACCACCATCAACGCTAACACCGAGAGGATCTTATTGCGCAAATCCTTTATTTTAAAAATTTTTTTTATTGTTTCCATCTTATAAATAAACTTATTATGTTGCCCGGGCAGGATTCGAACCTGCGAATGGAGGCTTCAAAGGCCTCTGCCTTACCGCTTGGCGACCGGGCATCAATTTATCATTCAATAATTTCACCGCCAAATTCATCCAATAACCTTTTGGCGGCCTCGCTTTTATACTTCAAAGATTTTAAATTTTTGTTCTTATCTTTATTGGTATTACCTTCTAATAAATAACAAAATCCACAATCTAAATCAAGCTCTTCTTTAAAAGCGCTGGCCAGTAAACGTTTGTTTTTTAAATCCTCCAAAATCGATTTATGAAAATTATGTCTTACCTTTATTTCAATCAAGCCCTCATCATTGATTGAATAAATCTCACAGCTCTGCAGCACTCCGCCCAAGGTCCGATTTTTTTCTTTTATTTGAGATACAATATTCCCCCAGGCCTGTACAACTTCGCTTAATTCCGGCGTCTCCTTCTCTTGAGCCTTGTTTCGGTTTTTTTTCTCCTTCTTCTTTGGCGTTTTCTTAAGTTCTGTTTCTTTTTGGCCGGCCTTTTTGTCTTTTCGAACCTCGTTTCTAGTCTGAAGCGTCTTTTGAAATTTCAAATCAGGCTCCTCTTTCTTTGAAAGATAATCCTTATTTGAAGACCGATCCAAATCTTTTTCCAAAATATTTAAAATCGCCAACTCCAAAGGAAGCTGCGGCACCGGCGTGGTTTTGATTAAAGGTTTTACCTGAATGAAACCGGCAATCATTTTGCCCACGCCTGCGATATCGACCTTTAAAGCCAGGGCTTTCAGGTCGGAAAAATCGTCTTTAGGCAGTTTATTCTTAAGTTCAATATCCTGGTGGTTTATTTTATAATTCAACAGATTCCTTAAA
>WJJX01000127.1 GCA_014729445.1 Candidatus Moraniibacteriota bacterium
CTTCTGGGAAGGCCGTTGTTGCGGGAGCACATGTAAAAACGGGTTGAGCGCATTATACACATATCGAAGAGAGATTTGTAGCCAAAACCCGTGAACTCGGATCCATGATCAAAGCAGGAGTATCGTCCTCATTCATGCGTGCAACTTAAGGGCTCACTCAAAAATAACTTCACATTTTGGCGCTTCCGTCTTCAGGCCGTCTTCGACCGATCCTCAATCGCGAAGTCATCGAAATAGTTCTACTATTCCTGCGGCTCCGCTCATTCGGATCGGACAAATCCGATCTAAATCCGTGGGCCAATTCTGTGAAGTTATTTTTGAGTGAGCCCTAAGTCAACAGGATTGGTGTGAGGGCCTGCCCCGGGACGCGATTCGGGGGTGAGGGTGACACAATTTTGCGCCCTGAGGAAGAATCCACAGGCTCAGGACGCCGGCAAGGATGTTGATGAATTCCGGGCGGCCGATGGAGAGAAGCGGTGCATCAGGCCCCCCGCACGGGATGCCGGGATTACGTGCCGGGAACGAATTGTTTTTTAATCGTAACCTAACATGTTTTTAACATGCAGGGATTAATTGCATTTCTCGACTCCCTGCCTCGCACTGTTTACTCCGAGGACGCACCTCAGGGCCGAGTTTCCGTTTCGATCAGGCGGTACTGCCATTGCAGCAATCTCTCCGGAATCTCTCAGCACAAAATGCCCGCATCAGGAGCAATTTCATTGATTGCTGAGTGTTTTCACCACAAGGGCCGATACGCAACGGCGCGGACCAGAGATATTGGCCGACCCATGGAAGATGGCCCGCGTGCTTGGACGCGCGGCTTCAGAGGCCCCCGAAAGGGCCCTCCATTTCGAGGAAGGACGGCCCTTGTCCCGGCGCATTTCGCCCATTGAGACGAAAAGGGAAGATCGGTTTGAACAGATTCGAAACAAGACTAGAGGAAAGGAGGCGCAATGGCATAGACAGAGTGGCTCGTGTTCGTTCTGCTCCACACCGTGAGCATGTCGGCGGATATGGGGTAATTTCCCAGGTACGTGTTTGAGACAGCGGCTCGAACCCCGATTGGACGAACGCACTATTTCATATACCCGCTGAGCAATTTCATTCGGCCATCTTGTTTGGAAGATGGAACAATGAGGAGGAATTCATGAAAGGATTGAAAAAGACACTCTTTGGGCTGGTCGCCCTGGCCGTATGCCTCGGTTTCGGCGCCCACGCCGCCATGGCCGAGGAAGTCGTTGTAAGCAGCGACATCACGACCAGTACGCTGTGGTCCAGTGACAACACCTACATCCTGGACGGGATCATCTTCGTGACCGACGGCGCGAGCCTGACGATCGAGCCGGGGACGGTCATCCGCGGAAAACCCGACAGTGAAACCGACGGCAGCAACAACCCCGGGACCCTCGTGGTCGCCAGGGGGGCCAAAATCTTCGCCGACGGCACGTGCTGCGATCCTATCGTCTTTACGGACATGGATGATGATAATGTGCCGGGCGGCGCCAAGACAAACCCCCTCTACAACAACAACCCCGCCAACATGATCACCGAGAACTGGGGCGGCGTGATCATCCTGGGCGACACCTACATCGCCAATGACACGGAGGCGGGTCCGGATCCCGCCCGGGAGGAGCAGATCGAAGGGATCACCCGTGAAGACGCCAAGTTCGGCGGGGGCAATGACGACGACAGCTCCGGGTCCATGACCTACGTGTCCGTCCGCTACGGCGGCTACGGGCTTCTGGAAAACGAGGAGATAAACGGCCTCACCATGGGAGCCGTGGGCAGGGGCACGACCCTCCATCACATCGAAGTGGTCAACAATGTTGATGACGGTTTCGAGTGGTTCGGCGGCACGGTCAACTCCAAGTATCTCATCACCTGGAACATCGGTGACGACTCCATGGACACGGACCGCGGCTACCGCGGAAAATCCCAGTTCGGCCTCGTGGTGAAAGGCGCCTGCAAGACGGGCGAGAGCGGCTCGGGCGGCGGTATCGCCAACCGGGCGTTCGAGATGGACGGCGGGAAGTCACCCGATCAGTCCAGGCCCTATGCCCTTTCCCAGTGGCGGAACTACACCCTTATCGGCATGGGTTCCGGCACCACCGACCCGGCCTCGGACGACGACACCGGGATCGAGATCCGCGACAACGGCCGTCCCCAGATCTATAACACGATCGTCATGGACATGGGCGCCGACGCGGTGGACATCGAAGACCTGGATGATCCGGCCATCGACTCCGCAGAAGGCTGGACCACGGCGTTTGATGCCTACCCGGATGACGCATCCTTCTACAGCGCCCAGCAGCAGGGCATGCAGACCGAAATCGCCGACTGCCTGTTCTACAACATCAGCGGCGTGATCGACAACGGCGGCATCGGCGTTATGGCCGGCGCCAAGCAGAACACCCTTCTCGCCACGAGTCCCATCGAAGGCGTTGAGCGGCAGGCGGCCACGGGCTACGCCGACATCATGGTGGTGAGCGCGCTCGACCCGCGCCCCACGGCTGAGGCCCAGGGCACCCAGCGAGTGCTCCCCACCGACGGCTTTTTCACGTCCGTTGACTACTACGGCGCCTTCAGCCGCGATTCCAACTGGGCTGAAGGATGGTCACTGATCAGCGCCATGGGCGTTTTGGACTTTGATGAGACAGCATCCGGCTCGTCGGGTGAGGTGGTCGTGAGCACCGATATCACGACAAGCACCACCTGGACGAGGGACAACACCTATATCCTGGACGGGATCATCTTCGTGACCGACGGCGCGAGCCTGACGATCGAGCCGGGGACGGTCATCCGCGGAAAACC
>WJJX01000128.1 GCA_014729445.1 Candidatus Moraniibacteriota bacterium
CCAATCAGGATGATAAGATTTTAAATTTATTGGAAGATACGGATTCCCTAAAAGATAAGCAGGATTTAAATGAACAATATTATAGCGATTTAGTAAAGCAGGTGGCGGATGTTGACGATAAATATGATGATTTGGATGAAATTATCAAAGATCATGAAGATGAAATTGAAAGCATTAAGAGTCAAAAGTATGATTCCGGCACCGCTGTCATTGAAAAGGGAAAAATTAAAGTAAAGATTGAGAGCGCTGACATAAAAAAGGATTCCAGATTGGCAATAACTCCGAAGACAAGAACCTATGGACAAATGCTCTATTATGACAATATAGAAGAAGGGGAAAGCTTTGAGGTGAAGATCGAAGGGGAGGTGGAGGGGGATATTGCTTTTGACTGGGTGATAATTTCGGATTAAATTTTTTGACAATTTAAGAATAATCTTATAAATTTCAAATCAAGAAACAACTAAATTTTTTAATGAAACAATCCCAAATCAAAAACCGAAACTGCTGTTGCTGCTTTTACGAGTTAGACGGTTTTGATTTGTTTTTATTCAAAAATTAAAAGTTTTGGCAAAATAAAAATAATTAAAACCGCCTAAACGAGCGGTTTTTTTAATTTTAAGTGCTTGAAAATGATTCATAAAAACATTTTAAAAACTATCGGCACCACGCCTTTAATCAAGTTAAATAGGGTAATCAGGAGAAAAAAACTAAATATTTTCGCCAAACTTGAAGGCAGCAATCCAAGCGGCAGTATCAAAGATCGAATCGCTCTTGCTATGATCGAAAAAGCCGAATTAAAAGGCCAATTAAGCAAAGCTAAAATCATCCTTGAAGCCAGCTCTGGCAATACAGGTATTTCTTTAGCTATGATCGCGGCTGTAAAAAATTACAAAGTGACTATTGTTATGAGTAACGCAGCTTCAATCGAACGAAGAAAAATCATTCAAAGCTTTGGCGCAAAAGTGGTTCTATCTAACCAAGAGGAGGGGACGGCCGGTGCTATAAATAAAGCTCATAAACTAATCTCAAGAAATTCCAGGAAATATTTTTACACCAATCAACATAATAACCTCAATAATTTCTTGACCCACTATCAAACAACCGCTCCGGAGATATGGCGACAAACCAAAGGAAAAATTGACTATTTCATCTGTTCTATTGGAACCTGTGGAACCGTTATGGGCGTTGCCAAATTTCTAAAAGAAAAAAGACCAAAAATTAAAGTGATTGCCGTTGAACCGCAATTTGGAGAAAAGATAGAGGGTATAAGAAACCTGGATGAAAAAAACAGTCCTAGAAATTTCAACTTATACAAACCGGATCTTATCGATGAAATAGTCAAGGTTGATCGAACGGAGGCTTTGAATGCGAGCAGGCAAGTAATTAAAGAAGAGGGAATCTTTGTCGGCCAAAGCTCCGGCGCCGCCATCGCCGGAATTAAGAAATTTGCAAAAACGGCAAAAAAAGGAAATATCGTAACAATTTTTCCGGACCGGGGAGAGAAATACTTGTCGACAAGTCTGTTTGACTAAACAGACAAAATGTACCAATATTAGAAAAATTGAACAAAAAATAATTATAGTAAAAGCTTATTAAAAAATGTCATAAGTTTAAATTATGACGAAAAATTTAAACATTAAAAAATTTTACAATACTATCATCGTCGGCTCCGGAATTTCCGGTAGTGTCTTGGCTTATGAGCTTCAGAAAAGAAATAGAGATTTTTTAATTTTTTCAAGTGAAAAGTCGGCCCTTGAGAACACATCGTCTCTAAGCTTCGGTCATACAAGAATTGTAAAAAAGAAAGATTTAGAAAAAATTGTTAACATCTGCAAAAAAAAACTTGGAGAAAATGAGAAAAAAACAGGTTTTATCTATTCAAATTCGCATCTTTCAAAAGAGTTGTTTAATGAGCTTGATGTTCCATACCAAAAAAGAAGTTTTGGAATAATTCCAAAAACCAAAAAAAGAGGCGGTTTCGAAATCTTAAAAAGACTTCAAAAAGGAGTAGACATTCTAACCGAAACTATTTTAATAGATTTTGAAAGAAAAAATGATGTTTTCGCCTTAACACTTAACTCAAGGAATAAAAAACTAAGCATACAATGTAAAAATCTTATTCTCTGCACCGGAGGTTATGGAGGGACATTTAAGTATAATGACAATATCAAATACAAAATCTACAATATTTTCGATCTTGTCAAAAAAAATAAGGGGTCCATTATTAATTTGGATTCGATATTCGTACACCCTTTTGGTTATCTAAAAGGGCGCTTGATATTAATCGGGAAAGAATCGAAAAAAGGAGAATTCGTAAATGAAAAAAACGAATTGATCTTTCCAAAAAGAATCAGAAAACTTATCAAAGAAGACAATTATCACGAATCTTTCAGCGAAATATTAAAAATTATATATGAATTAAAAGCTAAAAAGAGAAAAATTTTTTATGTATTTAAAAACAAAAAACTGGAAATTGTCCCAACTGTTCACTATACCAGTGGAGGAATCCAAACAAACCATTTAGGCGAAGTCAAAAACATAAAAAACCTTTACGCAATCGGTGAATGTCAGGCCAATGGTGACAAAAACACGGGAAGGTTGCCCGGCTATCCTTTTACATCAGCTATTGTATATGGTAAATATTTAAGTAAAATATTAAAGTAAATATGATTAAGTTGTAATTAAACTTGGATGGATTTAAAAGAAATAAGAAAAAATTTGGATAAATTGGACGCCCAGCTGGTGGCAATAATCGCCGAGAGAATGAGATTCATTCCAGAGGTTGCAAAATATAAACAAGAAAATAATATTAAACGTTACCAGCCTCAAAGGGAGAAACAAATAATCAAAGAAAAAAGGGAGTTAGCCAAGAAATATGACCTAAATCCGGACTTAATAGAGGATATAATTCAAAGAATCATTAAAGACGCTCATAGAATCGAAAAAAAGATAATGAAAAAATAGCAGTCTAAAATTATTTATAAATGAAATTGTCCAAATGAAAAAATTAACCATCGGCGTTTCCGGCAACAAGGGCAGCTTCAGCGAAGAAGCCGCCAATTATTATTGCCATAAAAACGAAATTAAAAATTATGAATTAAAGTACTTGATTAACGTCCACAAAACTTTAGAAAATCTAACTAAAGGAAAAATCGAGCTTGCGGTTTTCCCAATCGAAAATTCCAACGGCGGCATTGTTTATGAGTCTGTTCATGCCATGAGCAAATTCATCTTCGATATTCAAAACATTTTTGAAATCGACATCAAAATGAACCTGCTTGTCAAAAAGGGGACAACCGCTTCCAGTATCCAAAAAATAACCTCTCATCCCCAGGCTTTAAAACAATGCCGAATGTATTTAAAAAGAAAGTGGACCGAGACCGAACTGGAGGAATATTCCGACACCGCAAGCGCCGCCAAAGATTTAAGTGAAGGCAAGCTGCCGATGGACAATGCCGTTATTTCTCCAAAAATTTGCGCCAAACTTTACGATCTAGAAATTTTGGAAGAAAGCATCCAAGATTTAAAATTTAACTTCACCACCTTCATTATGGCAACTAAATTCGATAAATAACCCCGCGGCGCGAAGATAGTTCTCTTATTTTTGAATTAAACTTAATTTAAATGATAACCAAAAAAACCAAGATCCTAATTATCGGCTATGGAAATTTCGGTCAACTTTTAACTGAACTTTTGTTAAAATATTTTGACAAGGTCTTTGTTTTAAGCAAAAATTTGAAATCAGCTTCAATTAAAAACAAAAAAATAATTTTGCTTAATTTTCGACAATTGGGCAAAATAAAAAAAATGGACGTCGTTATTCCCTGCGTTCCGATAAGCCAATTCGAGAAGGCGATCAAAAAAATCAATCCGTTTTTGAAAGATCAGTCAATCCTAATCGACGTTTGTTCGGTAAAGATCTATCCCAAAAATATAATGCAAAAATTTATAAATAAAAATGTTTATTTAATAAAC
>WJJX01000129.1 GCA_014729445.1 Candidatus Moraniibacteriota bacterium
AGGATGACGTCAGATCTGCATGGCCCTTATGTCCAGGGCTACACAGGCGCTACAATGGCAGGTACAAAGGGTTGCAAAACCGCAAGGTGAAGCTAATCCCACAAAGCCTGTCTCAGTTCGGATTGAAGGCTGCAACTCGCCTTCATGAAGTTGGAATCGCTAGTAATCGTGAATCAGCCATGTCACGGTGAATACGTTCCCGGATCTTGTACTCACCGCCCGTCACACCAAGAGAGTTGGTAGCTCCCGAAGCGTCGCAATAAAGCGGCACCACGGAGAGATCAGCGATAGGGGTGAAGTCGTAACAAGGTATCCGTTGGGGAATCAGCGGATGGATCACCTCCTTTCTAGGGAGATTATCGATTGAATCAGCTGAACTTTCGTTCACTGGTCTCAATCTATATCGGTCGAGTCTGCTTGCGAGCAGGCAGTAAATTTTCTTCGGAGAATTTACCAACATGCTATGGGACATGTCTAAAAACCCTAAGCCCTTTTGCAAAGAGTACGCGAAAGGCTAGAGAGTAGGTAACCGTATAAGGTTATGGATTTTGTCTTAAAATATGGTAGATTAAAGGTACGTCATAGTGCCTGAAAACAAACACCGAAAGGTGTTCTTGTTGTTTTATGGGGGATGATGTAAGATAGAGTCATCTGAATGTTCAAAAAAATAAAAATTGTTACTTTTTCAATACAAAATCGTTATAAATTAGTCAAAATAATCATTAATTTTAAAAACAATGTTTAAAAAATCCTTAATCCTAGGAGTTTTAATTCTTTCAGTTTTTTTAACTGGTTGCGGAAAAACTGATGAAACGAAAGACACTGTTGAAGTTCGAGAAAAAGAAGTCAGTAAAAGGACTTCTTCAGATAATACAGCTAATCAAAATGAAGGTACAATTAGAAAAGAACAATCAGCAGATGGAATACAAAAAATAAATCCAAAAGAGAAAGTTGATGATCAAGACAAAAAGTTAATGGTAGAAGATAATGATTGGAGATTGTATACAAATGATCGTTTAGGTTTTTCAATCAAGGTTCCTCAAAAGATTTTAGATAAAAATTGTGGTGAAAAAGATGGAAAAGTAAATTTTAAAATTTTTGAAGATGGAAATAAAATTTATTTTAGTTCAGAAAAAGTTTATTCATTTAAAACTAAGCAATGTTATTCAAATAGCCTAGATATAGTTAAAAATTGGAGAGGTAGTGATTATTTTTTCGGTGTATGGGAAGTCAGAGTTAATAATGTCAATAATGAAACTGAGGCACAAAATAATTTAAAAGAATATTTTGGAAATTCTTGTATCATAGATACAAAAGAAAATGCGATACAAGAGGGGGTTTTCGATTTGAAATTAAAAGATAGCAAAGGTCTTGGATGCAATGGACAGTGCTGTTTAAATTATATTTATGTTATAAAATATTCTGATAAATATAAAAAAGTAGCATATTGGTCAATCGGACAGGATTCAAATTTTGTGATTGAGAATAAATCTAATTCAGGGGGATTTGATTTTGAGATGGCGGAAAGTTTTCAATTTACCAATTAAAATAAGACAATAAGTGAATATTTTTTAAAAGCCGACCCCTCATCGGCTTTTATGCTTTCTTGACTCAAATTTAACCGCAAGCTAATGTCTCTTATGCCAGCGATCAAACCGTAAAGACGCGGTTTATCGCGTCTCGACATACCAAAAATCAGTGAAATAAAAGAGAAGTTTTAAATCTTCGCTCCAAAGCGAAAAAAGATTTGCCAAACATCTTGCTTTTTCTTATATAATCTTATATAATCTAATATAGTTAAAAATAAGATTAATCATGAAAAAATCAATGCCATTTGATTTGAGATTTAATAATATTCCTGTTGAGATTTGGTCAAAAATTGCAAAAATAGATGAGATTAAGGGAAGATGGATAGGGGGTGTAAATTTAAGTCCACAAATTTTAGGTCGTTTGAAAAAATCTGTTCTCGTAACATCTGCAGGATCTTCTACAAGAATTGAAGGATCACAATTATCAGATGAAGAGGTGGAAAAACTGGTCCAAGGAGTAAAAATAGGGAAGTGGGAATCTCGTGATGAGCAAGAAGTCAAAGGGTATTACGAATTATTGGAAAATATTTTTGATTCTTATCAAACATTATCTTTAACTGAAAGTTCCATTAAACACTTTCATAATGAGATATTAAAATATGTTTCAAAAGACCAAAAACATAAAGGAGAGTATAAAACTTCTCCAAATAACGTAATTATGCTTGATCAAAAAGGTAATGAAATTGGTGTAGTATTCGAGACTGTCGCACCATATCTAACCCCTAAAAAAATGGAAAGTCTTGTTAATTGGACAAAAGATGCACTAGAAAACAAAACAATACATCCACTGTTAATAATAGGTAATTTTATCGTAGAGTTTTTAAGCATTCATCCTTTTACCGATGGAAATGGCAGACTTTCCAGGATTTTAACCAATCTACTTCTTCTAAAAGAAGGTTATTTATACATGCCATATGTTTCTCATGAAAAATTAATTGAGGATAATAAAGAGAATTATTATATTGCCCTTAGAAAAAGCCAAAAAACTTTTGGAAAGAAAAGAGAAGAAATAATAGTTTGGTTAAAATATTTTTTAACAATTTTTCTTGAACAATCTCAAATGGCTCTTGAATTGCTGGATGCGGAGCATGTTGAGAAATTACTTTCAAAAAAACAATTAATCATATGGGAATTCATTCAATCAGTTGATGAAGCTTCTCCCTTAGAAATTGTCAGGAAAACAAAGATAGCAAGACCGACAGTTAATCAAGTATTAACTAAATTATTAAAATTGAAAAAAATCGAACAGATTGGTGAAGGGAGAGCAACACGATATAAAAAGTTGTAAATCCTCCCAATCTCCCACGAAACACCTCCTTGCCTTGTGGAGATTAACCGAATGCTTTCCTGTGGAGAAGCGTTTAGCGCGTCTCCACAGCAAGATACCTACATTCAACTTTGGTCGAGTCTGCTTGCTAGCAGGCAAGACGTCGTTCGCAAAGGACGTCTCAACTTGCAATGGGAAAAGTTTAAAAACCCTAAGCCCTTTTGCAAAGAGTACGTGAAAGGCTAGAAAAATGGGTAACCGTATAAGGTTATGGATTTTGTCTTAGTATGGTAAAGACGCGATTCATCGCGTCTCATCAACAGGTACGTCATAGTGCCAAAAAACGAACACCGAAAGGTGTTTTTGTGGTTTTAGGGGAGATGATGTAAGATAGAATCATCTGAATATTCAAGAAAATAAAAATTGTTACTTTTTTAATATAAAATCGTTGTTAACTAGTAAAATAATTATTAAATTGAATAAAATGTTTAAAAAAGGTTTAATTATAGGAGTTTTAATTTTTTCGGCTGTTTTAATAGGATGTGGGAAAAATGAAAAATTGGATGAAGTAGATAAAAATGACGACAAGATGGAAAAACTTGAAGCTCAAATACAAGAATTAAAAAAAGAGAATCAAGAATTAAATGATGAAATTAATGATTTAAAAAAAACTCAAAAGATACTTACAACAGATAATCAAAATTCTCATTTAGAAGAGCCGATTTTTCCAGAATTGGATTTAAGTCAAGTAAGTGATGTGTATG
>WJJX01000012.1 GCA_014729445.1 Candidatus Moraniibacteriota bacterium
GAATACGGTCCCCGATTGATTCGGCGATTTGCCCGCCTTCTTTTTCCAGCTTTTCTTCTTTGAGTTCTTTTAAGAAACCGGCGGTTTTTTGGAGGTCGGCGATGGCGTTTTGGGCCAGACTGGAGTTTTCCAAAACCGTTGCCATGGCGGAGGTGGTCATCGGGGTGGCGCATCTTGGCTGAAAGTTAGGATCTTTAATCTCATAACTAACCAATACATCGTTATTTTCCCTGGCCAGTTCCTCCAGCTTGCCGCCGTTACTAAAAACAATGACCGAATGCCCCTGCTTTTTTATATTTTCATAAGAATCAAGAGTCTCTTCGGTGTTGCCGGAAAAACTGGTGGCAATAAACAGCGGTTTTTTGGTTAATTTTTCCGGAATCCCGTAATTAGCATGATTAAAGACCGGAAGGCCTTTGGTGTTGATCAGCGAATTTAAAAAATAACCCGGCATTTGAGAACCGCCCATTCCGCAGACTACTATCGAATCGAAGCCTGATTCTTCGATCTTTGAATCTTTTGCCTGCTTGATTCCATAATCGAATTGAGAATGGGTTTCTAAAATGACTCTCCGAAAGTCGCTTTTGTCTATTTTATCCATTTTTTTTAGGCTAATAATTATTGACTTTAGGTTAGCCTAATTTAAAAAAAATTCCAAATTGTCAAAAACTTCACCGACTCTAAAAAGCAAGGGGGAATATTTTTTACTTCTTTTTCTTTGTTTTTTTCTTTTTTCTTTTCTTGAGGGTGACCAAACCCGCAACGGCGGCTCCGATTGCCGTTCCCACGGCCGCTGAAATAAAACCGGCTTTTTTAGGATTTTTTCTGACATAATCTTCAGTTTCCTTTAAGGATTTTTCGACTTTTTGTCTTAATTTTTTAATTTCTTTTTCGGCTTTTTCTTTAACTTCCTCAAGCTGTTTTTTCGCCTTCTCCTTCTGCTTTTTGATTTTTTGGGGATCTTGTTTAGGCATAGCTTTTTTGATTAATAATTAAAATTTGACTGCTGATTTTCTCTTGTTCTTAAATTCTGCTCTATTTTTTTTTGATGATATCCGGCAATTTATTCAAAGGTTCGATATTATTTTCTCTTTTATTATACTTATATCCAAGATAATTACAATGTATCATTTATGTACATTTTGTCAAACTTGATAAAATTTATAACTTATGCTATGATCTTATCAAAATAGATTTATGTTGAGTTTTTTTATAAAAGCCAGAGTTTATTCCGGCGCTGGGAGTATGTTCTAAGCAGAAGAAAAAATTAACTTTAATTGTAATGAAAACATTAACGAAATTTTGGTTTGAAAGTTTATTAGCCGGGGTGCTTATTGTTATTATAGCTTTGTTGTTGCTTGTTGTTCCTAATTTCACTTTAAGAATTTTGGGATTTTTTATAGCAGCCTTTTTCTTAGTGGAAGGTGTGTTTAGTTTAATCGTCGGAGTTAAATCAAAATTATGGAGTCTGATTTTTATTGGAGGCCTGAACATAACAGCCTCTTTTATAATCTTTTTTTGGTCAACGGTCTCCCTCATTATGTTGGTTTATTTGATTTCGGCTTGGATGATATTGAACGGATTATTAAAAATAATTTCAGCTGGAATCTTAAAAAGTCAAAATAAAGAAGTGAACCTCCTGACTTTTAAAGGAATTATTTTAACAGCTATCGGTTTGATTATTTTGTTTTATCCCGATGTAGGACTTGCCGGTTTGGTTTTGCTGGTGAGCCTGGCGGTCTTGACTTATGGTTTGTTTTTCATTTTTTTAAGTTTTAAATTACGATCGCTAAAAATGTGGCTTGGTTGAAAATTTTATTTTAAATTTTTTTAAACATTTAATATTAAGCAAAATGGATCAAAAATCGAAAGTCGGTAAGATTACAAAAAAAGCCTCCAATATAACTAAAAACATTAAAAAAATTAAAGCCACCGCGGTAAGACAGAATTTTCAAGAAGTTGTGGATAATGTTCATTATACTAAAGAGGCCATAATTATTAGTAAATACGGAAAACCCTGGGTTTTCATCCAACCTTTAGACGAAGGTCAAAATTTGCAGGAGCTGGTAGAGTAATTTCATCTTTCAATTTTTAAGAACAGTTTTTGTTGTTATTTTAAACTTTTTCTTTTAGAATTAAGAAATTTCTAATTCTAAGCAATTAAAATGGATAGAGAACAACCCCCTAAAGAAAATCCATCCGACGGCAGGTTGGATGAATTAAGTAAAATAGAGAAAACAATGGAACAAGTGATGGAAAAAGCTTTTAAGGATGAAATAATTGAAAACTCTAGAGATTATAAATCACATTGGAAAAAAGAAATCAAAAATATGAAAGAGCAATTAACTAAATTAGGAAAAGAGAAAAGCTCAAAAAAAGAGAAAAGATATCAAAAAAAACGGTTCCAAGAATCTAAAAAAGAACTTGAAGCAAAAATAAATAACTTTGAAGAAGAGATTGAAAAAATAACAGCAATTTGTGAAGAATTGTATGAATTATTTAGATTTGAAAGAAACATGAGACTGCTTTTGAAAGAGCAAAAGGAAAAATTTGAGGAAGCCCGAGAGGAAAAACTGAAAATCGCTGAGGATATTGTAACTTTATTCGAAAACCAAGAAACCCAATCGACTGAAGATTATACGGGACTTTTGATAGAGGCGAAGGATTTTTTTCGCACTAAGGGAATGTTTAAAATGTATAAACAAACTGAACATGCTGATTTTACAATTAACTGTCGGCTTCAAGATGAACAAATGAATTTAGTTCTAAAAGCGAATTCTTTTATTGAACAAATTAATACTATAGAAAAAAAATTAAAAGAAAAAGAAGATAGCCCTCATGAGCTTAAGCTCCAGGTAAAAAAATTAAGAGAAAGGTTTGATGAATTTAACCGAAACCTGGAATTGGAAAAGTATGATGAATATTTGCAAGCAGAACAGCAATTAAATATGATAAGTAATGATTATACCATATTATTTAAAACGGTTTCTGATGATATGAACCTAATATTGCATCTACAAATGGGTGATCTGAATGTTTGTTTTGCGAAAAAGCTTAAAGACAGATTTTCAAAAATCATATTTGAATTAAATAATTTAATGGCAGATTTGTTTAACTTTGATTTTAACAAAGCTTATTCAGATTTAAAAATCTTTAAAGAAAAGAGATGAGAAGCGGGATTTTATTTATTTTAGCTATTCGTCTTTAGCACAATCCTGGGGACAACTGCACACATTTTCTTCCCATTGTCCGCTCCCATCACAAATTCCATCTCCACAAGCCAAGCAAATATCATTTATCGGTTCAACTTCACAACTGCCATCTTTTTTTTGTCTGATATAACTTACCAATTTTAATCCCGGACAACATTCATCAGCATACTCTGTTTTGCCTTTCAATTCAGGAGGATTTATCGTTTGTCCGATTTTGGCGCAAGGAACTTCGCTTGTTTCTTTAACACAAATCCATTCATAATCATTTATCCGTTTGGAGAATAAGTATCGAGGATTTAATCCTTCGCAACATTTTTCAGGAAACCAAGAATAAATCACAATATTACTATCTTTTGTCCATATTGGCTCATTGAGTTGGGCGCAATCTTTTAGTGCTTTTTTACAGTCCTGCGGACAATTACAAATATTTTCGTTTGCATCGAATTCACAAACACCATCTCCACAAGGCATACAGGGCATAAAAGGTCCAGTCATTTTTTCGCATTCTCCAGTTTCATGATTATAACCATAACCTTTCATAGGTTTAAGCCCCTCACAGCAATGATGTTGCGTATTTTGATCCAAGCTATAAAATTCCTCCATTGTATAAGCATCCTCCCCTTTTCTTGCACATTTTTCATTTTTTGTATAATCAGAATTTTCAGTAGAAGGTTTTTTTGACTCAAAAGTATTATCACATCCCGTAAAAATAAGAAGTGATATTACGATCATACTATAAATTGTTTTTTTCATTCTTAAATTTTAAATTTTATTTCTTCATTTAATTTACACCTTCCTTGATCCTAAAACTCTCCAAAAGCAAATCTATTTCATCCTCACAAACCTCAGCTAAACTTGAATCGCAGATCATGGTTATTTCAATTATTCTTTTATTATTCAAAATTCCGGCAATTGCAACAATATTCAAAATTTCTTCTTTTTTATTTTTATAACCTTGAACCGAAAGCTTTTTAGCTTTCACCTTTGGCTCTTTTAAAATCATCCATCATCTGCGTAACAACTGCCTCCTGATCACTCCCCTTGGGCTCTTCCAAACCGATAATTATCGTTGCTTTTTTATCCTTTAAATTATCAATCAAATGATATGAAACTTGGGTTAAAAAATCCGGCTGATTAGAAAAAAAATCTTCTTGGATATCCTTAATATTTATATCTTAAAATTTTCGCTCTTAACGATTGTCTCTAACAAAAGCCTTACTACCCATCTCAAAACTTGCTGTAGGCAATCCTTCACAATAAAAACTAAAACCTTTTAAGGTTAATTGTATTGGATCATCTTTAGA
>WJJX01000130.1 GCA_014729445.1 Candidatus Moraniibacteriota bacterium
GACTATAACGATCCCGACTCGGATGTTGTCTATCAGTATGGTCTTGCCGACTTAGCAAACAGCAAAGGACGCCTCTGTCGTGTGACAAACGCAATTTGTACCACCACCAATTATTACGAAGTCGCAATAACCTTTCCTGGTAACACTTTAGCCGTTTGAAAGAAAAAATGATCTTTCTGCAAAAAAAGCTGGCGACAGAATGCGTTTTTTGCTATGTAGATCTCCAGTATGGAGATTTACATGGAAAAACCCGTATTCCGATATCGAGCCCGGCAACTGGATAGTGAGGATATCCGGTTTATTGAGGCTCTTATAAAAGAGCACTACCAGCGAGGCAGAAGCCATATTTCAAAGGCCCTCTGCGAGGCCTGGCAATGGATTCAGCCCAATGGGAAGCTCAAAGAATATGCAGCGCGGGATCTTCTCTTGCGCCTGGAAGAGCGGGGACTCATTGCGCTTCCCCCTCGCTTGAGGCCCAAGAACAACCTCAAGAAGAAATCCTTTGATCAGATACCGCTTTTCCTCCAAGAGCCCCTGAATGGGTCGGTTGGAGAACACGACCGGCCGTGCATTGAACTGGTCCAGTCTCAAGACAATTATCTATGGGACTATTTGCTTCATCATTATCATTATCTGGGGCTGCCCAAACTGGTGGGCGAGTATCTCAGATACCTGGTGACCATCAAGGGTCAGGTGGTGGCCTGTCTTTCCTGGGCAAGTGCTGCCTGGAAGGTCAAGGCCAGAGATCAGTTCATTGGTTGGGATGAGACAACCAAGCAAAGGAAGCTTCATCTCATCGCCAACAATACCCGGTTCTTGATCCCCGACTGGGTGAAGGTCAGGCACCTGGCTTCCCAGGTTCTGGCCCTGAGCCTGAGGCAGTTGAGCTCAGACTGGCAGAGGATGTATGGCCACCCCATTCACCTGGCAGAAACCTTTGTTGATATCAGCCGGTTCCAGGGCACCTGCTATCGAGCGGCCAACTGGGTCTTTGTGGGCCAGAGCAAAGGCAATGCCAAGAAGGGCAATACCTATCGTTATCACGGTCAACCAAAGGCCATCTACCTTTATCCCTTGCATCGTCATTTCAGGAGGTATCTTCTTGATGACCAGGGATGAAGCCCTTTGCATCCTGGATTTGCCGCGCAATGAAGCCATCGATACCATCTTGGCCCTGGCTGAGAAGGCGGAAAAATACGACCAGATCTGCGAGCAGGTGACTCCCACCACCCCTTCCGGGATGACGCCCACGTATTTAAAGCCGAAGCCGGGCAGACGTCCCAAACGGCCCGGAAGGAAGAAAGGCCATGATGGGGTTTGCCGCCCTCAGCCCAAAGAGGTGGATCATTTCAAAGAACATACTCTTGAGCGTTGTCCTGATTGTCACACGCCGCTCAAAGAACCCCTCAAGGCATACAAGCGCTACACCGAAGACATTCCCCCCATTGAAAAACCAGAGGTGACTGAGCACTCGGTAAAGGGCTATTGGTGCCCTCAATGCAAAACGGTGGTCTTTGCCCCCGTTGCGGATGCTTTACCCAATTGCATGATCGGACTGAGGCTTGTGGTGTTCACCGCATGGCTCCACTATTTGGTGGGCGTCAGCGTCAACAATATCGTCAGGATCCTTTCCGTTATTTCTAGCTTCAAAATAAGCCCCGGAGGATTGACGCAAGCATGGAAAAACCTCTCCCTCCTCCTGGAGCCCATTTATGATGGCATTGGCCGGAGGATCTCCACAAGCGCGGTCCTCAACGCTGATGAGACCGGATGGCGCCTCAATGGCATCACTCACTGGTTGTGGTGCTTCACCACCAAAGAGCTTTGCTTCTATCTTATCACCAAAAGCCGGGGTTCCCCCGTGGTCAAGCACATCCTGGGAACCCTGTTCAAGGGGATTCTCATCTGTGACTTCTGGGGCGCTTATAACAAGATTGCCGCCCTGGCAAAGCAGAGGTGTTTCTATCACCTCTTCACCGAACTTGCCAAGGTGGACAAAAACAATGCTGCCCCTCAGTGGAAGGCCTTTCGCAAAAAGCTGGCACGCTTGCTAAAGGATGCCGTTCGACTCTCTGAAAGAAAAGATCCGGACCAGTTGGAGACCTTTGCTCGCCGCAAGGCACATCTCTACAATCGCCTTGAGCAGTTCTTACAGGGAGACTATAGCGACAAAGATGCCAAAAGGCTCATTAAGAGATTGAAGCGCCACAAAAATGAACTGTTCACGTTCCTGGAGCATGAAAACGTCAGCCCCTACAACAACCATGCAGAACAACAGATGCGAAAACCCGTGCTCACCAGAAAGGTCTCTCAACAGAACCGCTCTGAGCAGGGAGCCAAAACCCATGCCGTCCTCATGACACTATTTCGCTCAGCAGAACTGCAAGGGAAAAATCCCGTAGAAACCGTCCTGACCCTCGCTAAAGCAACAATTACTAAAGAACAGGCGCCAGAAAATGAACTCGATTTGGCAGCATAATCTTTCAAAGAGCTAAAGTGTTACCTTTCCTGAAGGAGTTCCTTTGATAGCAAAGGGAGCCCCTGTCCTTGCGGAAGGTGCAGCTCTATCGGTAGCGGAATTCGGATTTGATTATGACACCAGCTACATCCCATCAGAATATGAAATCATGCTTGGAATAGCGGAAGGTTTTAAGGAAAACTGGCCCAACAGTTTCTGAGGAGTGCGAATAGATCATGAAA
>WJJX01000131.1 GCA_014729445.1 Candidatus Moraniibacteriota bacterium
ATTTTCAGGTGATCGAATTTAATTTAAAGGCTAATAAGAATGGAAAAGACATAAAAATCAGGGAACCCGAGCCGGAAAATTTGATTTTAGCCCAATTAAATCGTTTTAATCCAAGTGAATGTATTTTACAGGAGAAAGATTATAATGATGCAGAGTTATTGAAGATCTTAAAACAAGAAAAAAAATTGAACGTTTATTGTTTTTTTGAATTCCGGGAGTGGTCGAGAAATGCTTATTCTGAAATTAAGAAGCATTTCAGGGTTAAAACGCTACGGAGTTTTGGTTTGGAAAATAAAAGATCGGCTCAAAAGGCAGCCGCGGCTTTGATCGGTTATTTTAAATATACCCAAAAAGAAAAGCTGGCTCATTTGAGAAATTTGAAAGTTTATAGAGATTTTGATCATTTGATTTTGGATCCCTCAACCGTGGAAAATTTGGAGTTGTTTTATACGCTTCGGGAAGGCAACCGGGAGGGCAGTTTTTTTGACGTTCTTGATCATACTTTGACGGCTTCGGGAGGGCGAATCTTAAAAAGTTGGTTAAAAAAACCGCTTTGTGACAAGAAAAAAATTTCTAAACGTTTGGACGCCGTGGATCAGGGCATTAAAAAATTTGAAGAAAGAGAAAAAATTCGCGAGATTTTAAAGAATGTTTTGGATATTTCTAGAATTTTGGGGAGATTGAGTTTGGGAGTCGGCAGGGCGGGGGATTTGAATAGCCTGAAAGACGCTTTGGATAAATGTTTTTTGATTAAAATTGAACTTGCTGATTTTAAATTTGAAGTTTATCAAGAAATTGAGCAGGCGATTGATGAAAAATTGAAAAAAGTGATTAATTTGGTTGATAGTAACATTGTGGAGGATCCGCCGCTTGATTTAAAAAATGGAGGTTTAATTAAAAATGGAGTGCATTCTAAATTAGATAGACTTAGAGATCAGGTTCGAGGCAACAAGGATTGGATTTTGAGTTTGGAGCAGGAGGAAAAAAAGAAAACTAAAATCAGTTCTTTAAAGATTAAGTTTAACAAGATTTTCGGTTATTATATTGAAATCAGCAGAGCCAATCTGCACCTGGCGCCCAGGAATTATATCAGAAAGCAGACTATGGTTAATGCGGAGCGTTTTATCACACCCGAACTTAAAAAATACGAGGAGAGGATTTTAAGCAGCGAGGAGGAGATTAATAAAATCGAATATGATTTGTTTTTAGAGCTTGTTGGAGAAATTTTGCTTTATAGCAGGGAATTGCAGAATTTGGCTAAAAAGGTCGGCGAGCTGGACTGTTTTCTGGCTTTTGCTGATTTGGCGGAAAAGGAGAATTATTCCAAGCCCAAAATTAATGAATTAAATAAAATCGGGATTGTCGAGGGGCGTCATCCGGTGGTGGATAAACTTATTAAAGAGGAGTATGTGGCAAATGATGTTAAATTAAATGACAAGGATCATCAGCTTTTGGTGATTACCGGTCCGAATATGGCGGGAAAGTCGGTTTTGCTTCGTCAAGCCGCTTTGATTGTTTTAATGGCCCACTTGGGTTGTTACGTACCGGCAAAAAAAGCCGATATTTGTTTGGTTGACCGGATTTTTGTTCGAAGCGGCGCCAGTGATGCCATCTCAAAGGGCCTTTCCACTTTCATGGTGGAAATGGTTGAAACCGCGCATATTCTTCGAAATGCCACCACTAAAAGTTTGATTATTATGGATGAGATTGGTCGGGGAACCAGCACTTATGACGGAATCAGTATTGCCTGGGCCATTGCCGAACATTTGGTTAGGAGTTCTAAATTCAGACCTAAAACTTTGTTTGCCACGCATTATCATGAGTTGCAGCTTTTGGAGGATAAATTTTTAAAAAGGATCAAGAATTACAATTTAGCGGTGGAGGAAAAAAACGGGGAGCCGGTTTTTCTTCATAAAATGATACCGGGCCGGGCTTTTAACAGTTATGCGGTTTCGGTTGCCAAATTGGCTGGAATGCCCGATGAAATAACGGTTCGGGCGGTTACAATTTTGTCGAATTTGGAGAAGAAGTTTCGTAAAGGCAAGGAAGGGAGATCGGATCTTGATGGAGATGTTTTTTCTACTCAAACGGCTTTGTTCGAAGAACAATTTGATGGCTATTCGGGTTTGGGGGACGAAAAAAGGAAACGCAAAAGTTTAAATAAAAAAGGAAAAAAAGTTTTAAAAGAGCTTGAAAAAATGGATATTTACAATATGACGCCGGTTGAAGCCTTGAATAGATTGGTTGAATTGAAGACTATTGTACAGACTGGGGGAGAACGAGAAAATCCGCATTAGGAATCGGTGTGCGGCGCGGGTTTGCAGTCAGCAGATTTTTGTCTCAAGATAAAAATTGGAAATTTTTAAAATTAAGATTGATGATTATCAATTATGAATAAGATTAATTTGTTGTCTAAAAAAATAATTTCCCAAATCGCGGCCGGAGAGGTGATTGAGCGGCCGGTGTCCGTGGTTAAGGAATTGGTTGAAAATTCGATCGATGCGGGGGCAAAAAATATTTCGGTAATTGTTAAAGAAGCGGGTTTAAAAGAAATTAAAGTGATTGATGACGGTTTGGGAATTGGGGGAGAGGATTTAAAAATGTGCTATAAATCGCATACAACAAGCAAGATTTTCAAAGAGGAGGATTTGAATCGGATTTCCTCTTTGGGGTTTCGAGGGGAGGCTCTTTCAAGTATCGCTCTAGTTAGCGGATTGCAGATTAAAAGCAAGCTTAAAAATGGGGCTAAGGGATTTGAGGTAAAGATTTCCAAAGGTAGAATGTTGGATTTTTCGCAGGTGGGAATGCCCGCCGGGACTCAGATTATGGTTGAGTCTTTGTTTAAAGACACGCCGGCCAGAAGAAAATTTTTGAAAAGTTCGCGGACCGAATTTAATCATATTTTGGTGTTACTGAATCGGTTGGCTTTGGCTTTTCCCCAAATTGGATTTGCTTTAAGAAATAACAAAAAGGAAATTTTCTCTGTCCCTGCTGGTCAGACAATTTCCAAGCGGATGCGTTTTCTTTTAAAGGAAAAGATTCACAAGAGATTGATTCCTTTGAAGGTAAAATCCAATTATGCTTTGATTGAAGGTTTTGTGGGGATGCCGCAGATCGCTTTTTCCAACAAAAGCAAGCAGTATTTGTTTGTAAACGGGCGTTTGATTAATAATCCCTCTATCGCAAGAACCATAAAAGAAGCTTACGGATCCTTGATTTCGAATAATTTGAAGCCGACTTTTCTCCTGGCTTTGAAGGTCATGCCCGAAACCGTTGACGTTAATATTCATCCGAGAAAAGAAGAGGTTAAATTTTTATATCATGAGGCTATTATCGGGTTAATTAATAAAAAGGTGAAGCAGGTTTTGAGAAATAAGAATTTATTTTATAAGTTTGAAAGCGGAGAGGATGACTTTAAAAAGGAAAGCGAGTTTTTTAGGGAGGATTTCGATTTTTGGCGGGTGAAAGAGGAGGAAGAGGTTTGTGACAGCGAAATTATTCAAATTAAAAATAAATATTTGGCGGTGCCCAGCAAAAAAGGTTTTTTAGTGATTGATCAACATGCGGCTCACGAGCGGATTTTATTCGATGAATTAAAGAGGAATTTTGCAAAACGTAAAAATAAAAAAGAGAAGGTTTTGTTTAAAAGGGCATTAACTTTTGAACTGCCTATTACAGAAGCCAATTTTTTAGAGCAGAATTTGAAGGTCTTTGAAGCTTTGGGTTTTGAGATCGAGCTTTTCGGTCAAGGGACGTTTAAAGTAAATGCGGTGCCAAAAATTTTTCATTGTCGTCGAATCGAGGAGTTAATAACGGAATTAAATCAGTTGATGATTAAACAAAAGAAAGTGGATTTGGATTGGAGGAATCGTAAAATTTTGAATTTTTTGGCTTGTAAAAACGCGATTAAAACCGGAGAAAAATTGAAACCCAAAGAAAGAAGAAGATTGATTAAAAAATTATTTAAAACAAGGAAAAAATTCACTTGTCCGCATGGCAGGCCGGTGATTGTTGAATTTAGTGAACAGGAATTGGATAAGTTGTTTAAGAGGAGATAGGCTACATGGTTGGAGAATGGAAAAGTGGAACTTACTAAAAGTAGACTGAAGGTCGTTTATTTTATTTACAAATTGATTCACAGGGAATGCCGTCGTTATCTCCATCTCTTTTTAAACAGCCGCAGCTGTTTAATTGATACATAGCCTCATTACAATCGATCATTTGCTTACAGGTTTTACTGCAGTTGCAACTATAGTTTTGGGGATTTCGGGAAGCGGATTTGCTGATTGTTTGGGTCGGTTGAGGAGGTGAAGCCGGGGGATTTATTGCGGCTTTGCTTGTATCTCCATTACATTTGTCTCCCCATAAGCCTTTTTTGTTTTCTCTTGCTTCTTTTTCAGCCTGCTTAAAATCTTTTTGATATTTATAAGCAAGATTATAAGTATATTCGTGAGCAAAGCCTTCCTCGATCATATATTTGTTAAATAAAGTGCCGTCTTCTAAATAAACATAGCGAAGCAGTCGATTGTATTTGTCTTTTTCGCCTTGAGTGGGATCGGGTTCGAGACCAACTTTTTGGCCTTCGAGCATTTTTTTGGCTTCCTTCGAGGCTTCCCGTCCGAAGCATTGAACCGGTTTTCTTGGATCAACGGTTTCCGGGGTGTCCAGGCCGATCATTCTTATTTTTTCGGTAGTGCCGTCGATGTTTACCGAGATTGTATCGCCGTCGGAAACTCTTACAACCTCGTATAAGGTTTTGGGGGGAGGTGTTTTTTCTTTGCTTTCTTGCTCTTTATTTTTGGTATTTGTGGCTTGGTTTGTTTGCTTGGCCAGGGAGGATTTACTGTTTTTTTGAGCTGTTTGGTGGGTTTCGTTTTTTTTCGGCTCCGCTTTGGATTGAGGTTGAGGTTGAGGTCTGGAATTCAAGGTAAGGGCTTTGATCAATAAGATTGCGCAGATTCCGATTATTGCTATTTTGATACTTACGGGCCATTTATTTGATTGCTTTTGGTTTTTCATTTTTTTATTTTGCTTTTAGATTCATATTTTTTAACTTATATCAAGTTTTTTTTGAGATTACCACAACAATTTTTTTAGCTTTGATTAAAAAACTCAATATGATTTTTTATTTTATTATTTTAGCATAAATTTTAGAAGCCTGCTAAATTAATAGCAAGCGAAAGAGGGTTTTGTTTTTTAATTTTGGCATGTATGATATTATGTGATTATAGAAAAATCATATTGAGTTTTTTAATCAATTTAAATATTATCTCCGCGTCGCAAGTATAATAAGTATTGTTGAATAAAGTAAGTATTTCAAAGATAAACTTAATATGAATTAAAAATTTGGTTTAAGATTTTTTTATTAATGAAAAAGCTTAAAAATAAAATTCAATTAATTACTTATCCGGACAGTCTAGGCAGAGATTTAAAGGATTTGGATCTGGTTTTAAACAAATATTTAAAAGAGGTGGTTTATGGTGTTCATATTTTGCCCATGTACCCCTCCTCCTCGGATAGAGGATTTTCTCCCTTGACTCATTTAAAAATAGATGAAAAATTTGGGGACTGGGATGATATTATAAAAATAGGCAAGAAATTCGATCTTGTAGTCGATTTAGTGGTAAATCATATTTCCAGCCAATCGAAATATTTTCTTGATTATTTAGAAAAGGGGGATGCTTCCCAATATGCTGATTTTTTTATTACCACTCAAAAATTTTCTAAAAGGATGAAATGGAATCAGAAGCTAAGTCCCAAAGTGGTAAATTTTATTGAGAAGATTTTAAATATTATCCGGCATATCGATATTATATTTCATAAAGGAGGAGTTAATAGGATCACCTTAAAAAAAATATTCAGACCGCGGCCCGGATCGCCTTTTGTAACTTTTAAATTTCAAGACAAAACCAAGAAAAATCTTTGGTGTACTTTTTCTTCGGATCAACTTGATCTGGATATAAAAAATGAGAAAGTTTTGGAAATTTTCAAGAATATTTTGAGTTTTTTTAAAGAAAAAAAGGTTAAGATGGTTCGTCTTGATGCGGTGGGATATGCGGCCAAGGAAAGAGACACCAGAAATTTTATGATCCCCCAGACTTATAAATTTATTGCCTGGCTTAGCGATCAGGCTCACCAAAACGGGATTTTAGCTTTGCCCGAAGTGCACTCTCATTATACTAATCAATTGGGTTTAGCCAAAATTAAGGAAGTCGATTATGTTTATGATTTTGCTTTACCGGTGCTTGTTTTGGAGGCAATTCACGGAAAGAATGCCTCTAATTTAAAAAAATGGATTAAAATCAGGCCGACCAATTGCATAACCACTTTAGATACGCATGACGGCTTGCCGATTCCAGATGTGGAGGATCTAATCGAGAAAAAGAGTCTGGATTCTTTGGTCGCTTTGATAAAATCTTTCGGAGGAAATGAGGCTTTTAGAGCTTCAGGCAGGAATTCGGACAACGTGGATATTTATCAATTGAATTGTACTTATTTTTCGGCTTTAGGAGAAAATAAAAACGCTTATTTAATTGCCAGAGCCATTCAATTTTTTCTCCCGGGCATTCCTCAAGTTTATTATGTCGGTTTATTAGCGGGAGAAAACGATATGGATCTATTGGAGAGGACCGGGCACGGCAGAGATATCAACCGTCATTATTATTCGATTGCCGAAATCGAAAAGGAATTAAAAAGAGATGTGGTGAAAAGATTATTTGCATTAATGAAGTTTAGAAATGAATATGAGGCTTTCAACGGGAAATTCAAGCTTTATAAATCCGCGGAGGATATAATTGTAATGGGCTGGACAAAAAATAAATTAAGGGCTAAGTTGGAGGTGTATTTGAAGAAAAAAGAAGCCAAAATAACCTATTGGGATCAAGAGAAAAATCAGGAAAAATATATTAACATTTAAAAATGAAAAACGGTAAAAATCAAATATTATGTTTCGGGGAAGTTTTAATAGATTTTTTTGGTTCGATTAAAGAAGGTTTTATTCCGAAATTAGGGGGAGCTCCGGCTAATGTGGCGATCGGGCTTAAAAAAATGAATTATCCTCAAGTTTTGTTTCTTGGCAAAGTGGGCCAGGATTTGTTTGGGAGATTTTTAGTGCAAAGTCTGAAAAAAATTGAAATTGATACTTCTTATTTGATTTCCTCAAGTCGATTTAATACGACTCTGGCTTATGTCAGCCTGGATGAAGAAGGACAGAGAGATTTTTCTTTTTTTAGGGGAGCCCATGAACAAATTTCTAAAGAAGAGGTCGAAAAAGTGGATTTAAGAAGAGTCAGGATTTTACAATTTGGTTCTTTGACTCAAACCAATGAGATTTGTTCTAAGGCGACCGATTTTTTGATTGCGGCCGCCAAAAAAAACAAGGTTTTTGTTTCGTATGACCCCAATGTAAGGCTGCCGCTTTGGAGTGATTATAGTTATCTAAAGTCGGTTATCAAGCAAACAATCCAAAAAGTGGATTTATTAAAAATAAACGAGGAGGAGCTGGAGTTTTTAACCGAAACCAGACAGTTGAAAAAGGGAGCGGCCAAACTCTGGAAAGATAATTTGAAAGTTTTAATTGTTACGTTGGGGGAAAAAGGAGCTTTTTTTAAAACCGAAAAAGTGGAGGGTTATATTGAGGGGGAAAAAGTTAAAGTGGTTGATACTACGGGCGCGGGTGATGCTTTCAACGCCGGATTTTTGTATAAAATCTCTGGCTGTATTAAAAACGGAAATTTGGAGATTAGCGGGGATAAGCTAGCGGAATCGGTTCAATTCGCAAACAGGATAGCCTCGCAATCGGTCACGGTTAAAGGGGCGACTGATTATATCTTTTGATAGACAGCCTAAAATATAGATTTGATTTACTGAAAGCAGAATAGGTGATGCCGTCGGAATATTGAATTTTTTGTAGAATAAGAATTTGAATTATGGGCAAAAGAAGGAGAAAAATAAAGAAATATAAAAATTATGCTTTTATTGATAGTCAGAATGTTAATTTGTCGATTAGAGATTTAGGCTGGATGTTAGATTTTAAAAAGTTTCGAATATATTTAAGAGATAAATACAAGGTTGAAAAAGCGTTTCTTTTTATTGGTTATGTGCCTAATAATCAGCCTTTATATACATTTCTACAAAAAGTCGGTTATATTTTGGTCTTTAAACCAACCTTAGAAACAAATGGAAAAATTAAGGGGAATTGTGACGCGGAATTAGTTTTACATTGTATGATAGAATTTAAGAACTTCGATAAAGCAATTATTATTTCTGGTGATGGTGATTTTTATTGTTTGATTGAGTATTTAGATGAAAAAGATAAATTATTGAAATTGATCACTCCAAGTTTTGAGTATTCATCCTTACTTAGAAAATTTGCTAAATATATTGTTCCTATCCCTCTGTTTAAGAATAAAGTAAAAAAAACAAAATAAAAAAAGAGGGGCATTCCCTCGATACAAAAATCTTTGGTAGTCCCCTCATCGTGATATTCATACTATAGATTATTTAGGATAAAAGTCAACAGTTGTTTATTTTTTTTTGTTTTAATTTAGCTAAATTGAACAGCAGGGGCTGGTGGACGCTATTGGAACCGGGGCAGCAATTGATTTTTTTTGAAATTTGAGATTTTAAGTGTATAATTTTAGAGATTATATATTTTAAAAATATGTTTTTTTCGGAGGTTTTTATAAAAAAATTTTATCGAATTGGATTTTTAGTGTCGGTTATATTATTTATTGCTGATTTGCTGGTTTATTTTTATTATCCAGAGACTGCGGTTAGTAAGATTTTTTTAGCCACACGAGAACAAACACCGCTTACTTGGTTAAGTGCGGTGGCAATTTTATTTATTGCGCTTTCCTGTTCTAGTAATTATTTGCGAACTAATGAAAAAATTTGGTATTTTTTAGCGGTTATTTTTTTCTTTTTTAGTATGGATGATGCTGTGTATTTTCATGAAAGATTGAGCGGATTTATAGCTGATAATACAAATTGGTTTGCTTCATTTCCGACTTATATTTGGGTAATATTATATTTTCCTTTGATAATTTTTTCTTTGGGTTCGCTTGTATTTTTATTATGGAAGGATAAAAAAGCAAAGAATAAAAAGTTGTTAGTGATTGCCGTTATTGTTTTGGGATTAGCAGTCTTTTTAGATTTATTAGATGGCTATATCCAAAAGAATCAGGTTTTATTTTTTGATGATAGTTTTAGTCGATTGACTTTTACTCATTTTATCAGGTTGTCTGAAGAAATGATGGAGCTTTACGCATTAGGATGTTTGGGGTATATTAATATAACGCGATATTCTTTGATAAAAAAATTAAAAATTAAAAATTAAAAATGTCAGTAAAAAATTCAAAAACTGAAAAACTGTTACTGGGAGTGATAGCAGTAATGGTTATTTTATTAATGGGAGCTGTTTTTACTCAAGAAATAGGAGGGATTATGTCTGCTCAAGCTCGAAGTGAGGCGTCGGGGGCCTCAGTTGCCTCATCTTCATCTGGAGAATCGGAGCAGAGTGAAGAATCGGAGGAAAGTGAGGCATCGGAGGAAAGTGAAAGATCAGAAGAAAGTGAGGCATCAGAAATGAGTGTTGCTTCAGTGGGAAGTGAGCTTTCAGTAGAATCGGTTATCGTGACTCCTATTGATCCAGTTGTAATTCCCGAACCTGAGCCAACTCCTATGCCTGAGCCGACTTCAGAATCAAAGCCGGAATCCGAACCAATTCCCGCTCCAAAAGCGATTGAAGTTGAATCTGCTCCAAAAGAAGTTGTTCAAAAGGCTAATGTAACAGTTTATGAAGTGTTTTCAAATTTATTTTACTAGGAGGGGGATAATCTTTATAAAATGTTAGCGGCAAGATATCCCTGTTTTTCGGTAATTCCGGGATTTAATTTTTAAAAATTTAATATGGAGGATATAAAAGAAACAAATAATAAAAAACAAAATTCTGGTAATAAATTTAATGTTATTTTGTATATTCTTATTATTATTGGATTGATGAGTGTTATTGGATGGTTTGGATTTAATTATTTTCAAGATAAAAAGATTAGAGAATTTGTTAAAATGGAGTCCAATGATTTGAATTTAGTTATTCAAAAAATGAATGTTTTAAATATTAAAGGAGAAAGTGGCAATAAGGAGGTTACCGAGTTAGTTAAAGATAAAGAGGAGGAATTGTTAAGAATAACCGAGGTTTTAGATACGATTTTTTTGGTTAGAAATAAAAAAAAGGAAGCAAGTGACAAGGAAATAATTGAGTTAAATAATGAAATTGATGAATTTTATAAGGATTTGGAAATAGCGGTTAAAGAATATCAGGGAGTTGCAAGTTATAATTATGAGGGATTAAAGATAACAGAACCTTTTGCTAGGCAATTAGTGTCTTTATTGACGGTGCTTGAGATGATTCAAAATAACGAAGATTTAAATAGTGATAAAGTAAAAGAAATTTTAGTAGCTTCACAAACGACATTTGATCAGGTCTATACACAATTAAAAGAAATAGAGGCGCCAGAGAAATTAAAAGCTAAGCATGCAGGAGATCTCGAGCAGTTTGAAAGATTTAGCAGAAGAATGAATTTAATGATGGAAAGTTATAATGCAAGTGATTATCAAAAAGCGGGAGATTATCTTTATTCGATCGGTGAATTGGCAAAAGAATTAGCGGGTAAAGACAAAAAGAATTGGAGAAAGGAGTATTATGGCGATATGATGGTTGAATTTGAGAGATTAAACGATAAAGCAAATGAGATTAAAATTAAATTAGAATATTTAAATAATGAAGTGAAGGGAAATATGGAAGAGGTCGAAGTTAAGGAGTGGGTTTAAAGAATATTTGAAGTTGTAACTTTTGGATGGGGTTTTTTATTTGGTCCTAACAATGAATAATAAAGCCTTATTTTTGTCTTAAATTAGATTTTTTTCGCTGCAGGGTTTGGTGGAAGGTATTGAAACTTGGAAAATAGAAATGTATGCTAAAATTAAATAATTAATTTTAAAAAAGAAAAATGAGAAAAATTTTATTAATTTTTTGTTTAATGTTTTTTTTGGGAGGGTGTGATAAGGATAAGGACAGGCAGAATGAAGCAAACAGTGATTTAAATAATATTGTTAAAGAGAATATTGCCATTAATGAAGGTCAAGGGGATGATATTTTAGATAGAGAAATCCTGGAGGGATATTATAAAGAAGTTGATTCATCGACATTAAATTCAGAATTCAAGGATGTATTTCAAGAAAGTAATGTAATTGAGGCTAGTGAATTGTATTTTATGTTGGATTTGGTGAATTGTCAGGGTTCGTGTCCTTATCCAATGATAAAATATTATGAAATTGAGATAGAAGATATAAATATTGAAGAAATATTCAAAAAATTGGAAAATGTAATAAAAGAAAGATCCGATGCAGGGTATGAAATAGAAAGAAAAAACGATATGTTGATTTTAATAGATAAATATGATGGGTTTGGGTATAGAGATGTTGCTATAGATTGGTTTATATGGCAAGACAAAAAAAATAATAAATTAAAAATTATTAGTTCAAATAGCGTGAGTGATTTTGATACTTTAATAGAATTTATTGAATTAAACAAAAATAAATATCCGAAAGAAAAATTAATAGAAAATGGAGATATTCAACAACAACAAATTCAACAAAAAGTTCAATAAGTAATGATCATTTTCTGTTTAAAATAAGAAAAAAATTGCTTGCAGGGGTGTGAGGATTTGAACCCCAGCTAACGGTTTTGGAGACCGTTGTGCTACCGCTGACACTACACCCCCTGATAAAAAAATTAAATAAACCGGATCGCATTTTTCCTGAAGGTTTATTAAATTCGCACTTATTTTTTAACTTTTTTGATCACTTTTTGCAATACTTCTTGCGGAATGTAGTCGGATTTAATGATGTATTCACTGGCTCCCATTTGGATTGATTTTTTGCATAGCTCCTCGTTTTTGAAGTTGGTTAGAAAAATCACTTCTATGGATTTGGTTTTGGGATTTTTCTTTAAATCTTTGAGAATTTCGGTCCCTTTTATTTCACCAAGCAACATGTCAAGTAAAATAAGGTCGGGTTTTTCTTTCTCCGCCAAGCTTAGGGCTTCGTCTTTTTTGCTGGCGGTGAGAAGTTTGACACCCTGATTTTTGGCTTCTACTTGATACATCATGACTTGATCCAGATCGTCTTCCACAAGCAGGATTTTAATTTTTTTTGGGCTCAATGTATCTAAAATTATTAGTTAGTTTTTGTTTAAGTTTTAAATGGTGCAAGCTTTGAATCATTTCTTTATAGCTTTTTTTTTGGTTTTTGGCAAGAAAAAGAAGGTGATTGTTTAGTTGAGTCCATTTGTTGGTTTTTTCTTATTATCCGCTAAGCCGCACGCTAAAGGGATGCGGTTGGCTTATGATGATAATTAAATTGATTGAGTCTTAGTTGGTCTTTTTTTCGACTTTGGGCAAGTTTATGGTAACGGTAGTGCCTTTGCCAGGAGTTGATTTTTCAATGAAGACTTTGGCTCCTTGGTGGGCATCGATGATCCGCTTGACGATGAAAAGCCCCAGGCCGGAGCCGTCGGTGTAGTGTTTGACGGCATTCGGAGCTCTGACGAACTTGTCGAAGAGTTTGGGAATTTCCTCTTTGGGAATGCCGATTCCGGTGTCGGTTATTTTGATTAATAGATTTTCTTTTTCTTCTTTTAGTTCGACAGTGATTTTGCCTTTGGCCGGAGTGTAGCGGATGGCATTATTGATTAGGTTTCCGATGGCCTGGTAAAGGAATCGATCGTTTGCCAAGGCGTATAAATTTTTGCTGGGCAATTTGGGAATCAGTTTGAGATTTTTTCCGATAATATTATCTTTTTTGTCCTCCATCACCTTTTTAACCATTGCGGTTATGTTCAAAGGTTCCAGTTTGATCTTGAATTCCTGATTATCCATTTCAGAAGCGCTTAAAATGTCATGGATAATTTCGGATAACTTTTGAGCTTTGCTGGAAATTCCCTCGAGAAATTCCTCTCTTTTGTTTTTGGGTACTCTGCCTTTTAAGAGCATGTCGCTCATGCCCTTGATAACAGTCACAGGTGTCCTTAGTTGATGGGAGGCGATATTTAGGAAATCGCCTCTAATTTGAAGGAGTTGTTCAAGGTGTTTGTTTTGATTGATTAGTTTTTGGGTTTGTTGGTTGACTTTTTTTTGGAGAGTCTGGTTGAACCTTTTGACTTTCCTGTAGAGTAGAGCATTGTCAATTGAGGATGCAGCTTGAGCTTTGACTATCTCGAGAAATTCGAAATCTTCTTTTGAAAGAGCTTCATGATTCTTCTTGGGTCCTAAGATTATAATACCAAGGAGTTTAGTCCTGACTTGAAGAGGAAGTATTATTTTTGCATTTATACTTTTTAGTTCTTGGATTAGAGATTTATCATATTCTGAATTTAATTCTTCTGCTACTAGGTTTGTTTTTTTCTTAAGGATTTCCTTTAATATTAGTGATGAGTTGGTAGTTATATTTTTTTTATTTAGGCACGCCTTATCTAATAGTTTAACCCCGTTTTTTTTTGAATATTTTTCAAATATCATTAAAGAGACATTTTTCTTCTCGATACCTAAAATTTTGTTGAATTCGAAGGTCAAAATTTTATAGATATCACCTAACTCAATAGCATTATTGAGTTTAATAAGTATTTTTTTGATTCTTTTTCTCGGATTTACTCCTCTAAACAAAAAATGATCTCCTGTTTTCTCAGTAATTCTTATTAGAGGGATTAAGATAGCGGAATAGATTATGGCTATGATCGTTCCAACCACTAGAGAGTTAATGTCATAGACACTTCCCCACAAATTAGTTTCGATTAGTATAACAATATAGAAAAATATGTATGAGAATATAGCAATTATAAAATGTAAAACTATTCGATTAATAATAAATTTTATTCCCATTAATCTGTGCTTTACGATTGAATAAGTCGAGAAGCCAACGAAAAATAAAGAACTTGGGGCGTCTAACAGTGTTAGACCATAGTATTCAAAGAAAGTTGGGAGGATCAAACTGAAATAAGTTGCTGAGAAACTGTATGTTATTATGCCTAGTAAGATATATTTGAGCTGATTTTTTTTATACGAAGAAGCTTTTTTTATTTGTCTATATAGTATAAATATTGTTATAACTATCATTATCGATACATAGTTTGTGTAATAAGGGAAGAGCATTCCGGTTTCTCCCTTATATCCTAAGAATGTAATATGATGAACTTCTTCAATGATAAGTTTTGTTGTTACGGATAGAAAAAATAAGGTTAAGGCTGGAAATATGATGAGGAATTTGTAGAAAGGAGAGAATTTTATTTTGCATAATTTATCTATCCAGAGTATGGCTGCTGCTGGCAATAGTGCAGCAAAAGCGTAAGACCATTTTACAATATCTTGGGTAGGAATATATCTGAATATGAAGTCAAAAATACATACGATACTTGTTAGTAAGGTGAAAAAGGCAAAGTATAAATTTGAGATTTTATCTCCTTTCTTGTTGTCACCTTTTTTAATTTTTAATAAAACTGATAATCCTAAATAAAAATTTAGAGTTCCTGCGATTGCAATTAACCAGTTCATATTTTTTAACTTTATATTTTATATTTCTTTTTTGCTTCTTTAAGTGTATGGATTAATTTATCCATTTGATTTTTAGTATGTGAGTGCATTAAGGCGAATCTAATTCTGGCTGATTTTTTTGGAACAGCGGGCCACCTTGCTATCGGAGAGAATATTTTATTTTTTAGCATGAAGTTACTTACTTTAAGAGCTTTACGTTCATCACCAATTAACACAGGGATGATCTGAGTCTGTGAATTTAGAGTATTTAAACCTATTTCTTGAAGCTTATTTCTTAAATATTCTGCATTTTCTAGTAATTTTTTTCTTCGTTCTGGTTCTTTCTTGACGATGTTGATTGATTCTATTAGTCCACAGACGACAGGAGGCGCAATGGGGGCTGTGAAAATGAAACTTTTAGAGGATATTAGATATTCGATAATTTCTTTTTTCGATGTTATGTAGCCGCCTACACCGCCGAATGCTTTAGTAAAGGTTCCCATTGTAAAATGAACATCTTCTTCTATATTAAATAGTTCTTCTGTTCCTCTTCCGTTTTTGCCTAATATTCCTGTTGCATGGGCATCATCTAAATATATCAAACAGTTATATTTTTTAGATAGCTCTACGATTTTGGGTAATTTAGCGATGTCTCCGTCCATGCTAAAGACTCCGTCAGTAATAATTAATTTCCTTCTTCGCTTAGAGTATTTTTTTAATTTTTGTTCTAGATCATCCATATTATTGTGTTTATAAATTTCTTTTTTGCATTTTGATAAAGATATACCAGCTATAATACTTGCGTGGTTCAACTCATCTGTGAAGATTATTGTGTCAGGTTTTTTGTCATATCTAAGTATGCCGCTAATAGATGTGTCTATTACATTGGCTATTGTTGGAATACAGCCTTCGTTAACCATATAACCAGCTACGAAAGTCAACGCGCTTTCTTTTTTCTTAAAAGCTGCGATTTTGTCTTCAAGTTCTTTGTGAATGGTAATATTTCCAGTTAATAAACGAGCACTTCCGTTCCCAATGCCCCATTTTTTTACTCCCTTGACTGCTGCTTCGATAACTCTTTTATTATTAAGCATTCCAAGGTAATTATTGCTTGCAAATAATAACATTTTATCTCCGTTGACTATTGTTTCAGGCTCATGAGGACTAGAAACAATAGGGGGGGTAGGATATAAATTACTTTTTTTGATTAGATTTAAAGTTTTTAGAATTCTTTTCATGGTGGCTTATTATTTTTTGATAATTATTGCCTAAGATATTTATTAGGGCTTGTTCTTTCGACTCTTTTATTCTAGCTTTTTTTACAGCAATGTAAACAAACATCATACTAGAGAAGGTTTTGTTTATTAATGCATCCGAGCCTAGTATTATATGTTTACTGCCAATTAGCTCGATACATCTTTTGATGTGTTTAATAGATTTCGAAGAAGTGTCAAAGTAGATATTTTTATAATTCTCTGTAATTTTTTTGATTAAATCTTCATTTAATTTAAGTATGTCAAAATGGCCTAAGTGGGCAAGGATGAGGTTTGGAATTTTGTATTTTTCTAAAATTTCGCTTTTTCCATTTTCATTAAAAAAGTTTTCCAATAGGGCGTTCTTTTTAGATCTTTTAATTTTTTGATATTTTTTATTTGGATTTTTGATATAAGTTGATTTTCCCCCATGAAATAATAAATATAATTTTTCTTTTTCTGCAAATTTATAGAGGAAGTCTAGTTTATTTTTGGTTTTTTCGGGATTATCTTTTGGTTGGGGATAGAAATTTTGAAGATTGGGGTGTAGCTTTATGCCTTTTAATTGGTGACTTTTGTGTAGATTTTTAAGTGTTGTTTTGAATTTTTTTAAAGGGAGATTGAAATCTATAGATCCTAGTATTA
>WJJX01000132.1 GCA_014729445.1 Candidatus Moraniibacteriota bacterium
AAAAAGTGGTGGACATAAAAAAAGAGAAAAAAAAGGAAATTCCATTGATTAAGGAAGGTCAAGACGATGAGGAAATTGAAAAAATCGAAAAAAAAATTAAAAAACAGGATGAAAAAATAAGCAAAGCCATTCCATCGACTCCAAGCGCTCCACCTGCCGAAATTGGCACCTCCGGTTTAAAAATAAAAAAGATCAGTCATTCACCTGAATCTAAATTTAAAAATCAAGAAACACAAAAACAATACAAAACAGTAGAAAAAATAAGCAAAGTAAAACAAGTTGAGACCAAAAATTTAACAGATAAGGAAAAAAACATACAACCTTCTCAAAAAAGATCTTTTGTTTTAAATGAAAGTAAAGAAGAAGAGAAAAATGAAAAAGAAAACGGATCAAAAGCAAAATCGGAAACGAAAAGTCAAGAAAATAAAATCCAAAAAGATCAACAAATAAATAAAAGCATTGACAGCGTTGCCCCAAAAGGAATTGATTCGATTAATAGGAAAAATTTATCCTTGAATGCTTTTAAAAAGAAAAAAATCGTTCCAAAATCTTCAAATGTCGACGGTTTAAACAATCAGAAAACAGACGAACCGATTAAGATTAAAAACAACAAGGAAGAATCGAAAAATCAAAACGATCAAAAAAAGGCTTTTTTGGATTTTTTAAAAAACGAAAAAGACAAAGACAACGAAAAAGACAACGAAAAAAACAAAGATAGAGATAAATATAGAGATAAGAAAATTGATAAAATGGAAACCAAAGAAGCTTTTAGGTCAGAAAAAATTGAAAAAATTGATGATAAAATCAAAGAAAATCCAAAAAAATACGAAGTTAAACCTCCAAATAAGAGCGAGACACCCGAATTTTTAAAGCGGGATAAATTTAACAAATTTAAAAAAAGAAAATTAAAACTGATTCCGATTTTTAGTCTTCGTTTTTTTCTGATTCTATTATTTTTGGGTCTAATCGGCGGCTACTATCTCTTAACTTATGTTTATCCAAAAGCAAGTGTTGAAATTAATTTAAAAAAAGACGATTTAATTTATTCCTTAAACGCGACTGTCTCCCAATCGGTTGAAAAACTCGACATCGAAGATAAAATCATTCCGGGCCAAGAAATTCAAATCGATTTTAACGAACAATTCGTTTATCAAGCTTCGGGAGAAAGCGAAGAAAAAATAGATTCAAACAAAGCAAGCGGAACGGTTACCGTTTACAATGAGCATTCAAGAAGCCCTGAAGTTTTAATTGTGGGCACTCGTTTGGAATCCGAAGAAGGCTATGGCTACATTATCCAAGACCGCGTTTGGCTTGAAGGATATACCGTAGAAGGCCGGGATATAACTGCTGCCAAAACCGTTGTTATGGTTGTCGCGGAAAAAGAAGGAGACGAATATGCGATTCAAGATGGGAAATTAACAGTCCCGGGTTTAAAAGGAGATGAAAGATACGAAAACATTTATGCCAAAGTTGAGCAGCCGCTTCAAAAACCCGGCCAAGCGATTAATTCGATGATCACAGACCAGGACATTGAAGAGGCAATCTCCCAAACAAACGATAAAATTAACTCCGCGATCGCTAAACAAATGGAAGAAAATGATGAAGAATTAATCATTATCGAAAAAACAATCGAAAAAGAAGAACCCGAAATCACGGTTGATAAAAGCGAAGGCACCAGGGCCGAAAATTTCACCGTTACCGCTAAAGCCAAAGCCACGGCCGTTGCCTACAAAAAGGAATATCTTCAGCAATTGGCCAACACATACACCCAAGAAGAATTAATAGATCAAAAAAATGTCGACAATCAAAAAGTAAAAATTAACAATACCCATATTGATGATGCTTTGGGAGTCATTGATTTAAATTTGGAAATTCAAGCTCAAACCGAAAAAAAAATAAATCACGACGAAATTAAAAGTTCGATCGCGAATTTAAACAAATCGGACGCCGAATTTAAATTAAACGAATTTGATTACATTCAAAGCGCCAAAGTCGAAACATGGCCTTTTTGGGTAAAACCCATACCCACAAAAAAGGAAAACATAGAAATAAAAGTCGAATAAAATTGTAATAAATTACATAGACATAAATTTAAATAAATTATGTAAGATTTTCTTCCAACCCTGTTATTCGAGCAGATTGTCGATAAAATAAGATTATTATAATATTATTTTTTGAAAGATAACGTAATTATGCGAGATGTTCTTTCCGCCACCGGCGGAAAAACATCGGAAAAATATATTTTGACACCCTGCACAAAGAATTTAGAAAAATATAATTAATTTTTTAAGTTAAATAATAAGTAAATAAAGTTACGCTTAACCATCTTGCTAAAAATTTTAATTTAAGTATAATTATTTTTAAAATATTAAAAAGTTTTATTTATATGGACAAAACCCGATTGCAAATAATTTTTTCCAAGCCAAAGAGCATAATGACCAACATCGGTTTTTCACATTCTTTTAAACACCTCCGTTAAGGAGGTGTTTTTTTATTTTCAAACAATGCAAACATTCACCGACAAATTAATCGAACAAATCAAATTTAAAAAAAGCGTTCTTTGTGTTGGACTTGATCCACAAATTAAGCATCTACCTAAAAATTTAAAAAAAGAATTTGATCTTGCTTTTAAAAACAAACTCGAGGCCACCGCAGAATGTGTTTTGGAATTTAATAAAATAGTAATCGATAAAGTTAAAAATCATGCCGCTTGCGTTAAACTTCAAAACGCGTTTTTCGAACAATACGGCCATTGGGGAGCTTATGCCTTTGAAAAAAGCATCCAATACGCCAAAGAAAAAGATTTACTGGTCATCTCCGATGTTAAAAGAGGAGACGGCGGCGACACCGCCAAAGCTTACGCCAACGCGCATTTAAACAAAGTCGATTTAATCGACGATCAATCAATTCAAGCACCTTTTCAAACAGACGCGATAACCTTAAACATAAATATCGGTCGCTCCTGTCT
>WJJX01000133.1 GCA_014729445.1 Candidatus Moraniibacteriota bacterium
GATGAGTTCAAAAGAACAAAAAAGATACGAGTTGTTTAAACAAGGGATTTTGGCCTATCAACAAAAAAAATGGCCAAAAGCCAAACAGATCTTTGCCGAAGTGCTTAAAATTTTCAAAAATGACGGTCCCAGTCAAGTTTATCTTTACCGGTGTGAATATTTTATTAAGAATAATCCGCCCAAGGACTGGGATGGAATTTTTAGGATGAAAACCAAGTAACTTTAATTTCAAAGATTAAATATTTGAATGCAAATTCCGGAATCAAAAGATGATCAAAAAACACCCAAGAAAAAGGAAAAAAGAAGCTTGGCCTTTCAAAGTAAAGAGCATGGTAAAGCCGACAAAAAATTAGATCCTAAAATAAAGAGATTGGAAAAAAGAAAACCGGGGCTGGGTTTCCTAAAAAGGGTTTTCAAATTTTTAGCCAGACCCGGCTGTTTTCTTTACGGTTGCTTTATGCAGGTTGTTTTTTTTAGCGCGTTTGTTTTGATAGGCGGTTTGTTGGTTTATTCCTTTTTTATTAAGGAAAAGGTTGAAAAAAAGCTGCCCAAAGCGACAGTTTTAAGTATGGAAGGCAAGGTTATGATCAAAAAGAAAAATCATTTTAACTGGGATCATTTGGAAAAGGATATGGAAATTGGAGAAGGAGACTTAATCCAGACAGGGGATAAAGGCAAGGCAACGCTTGTGTTCTACGACTCCTCCTGTGCTCATATAGGGACGAACAGCGAAGTTTTGATTAGCAAACTTTATATAGATTCTAATAATCAATCCGATCAAAAGATCGGACTTAAGATCTCGGTCGGTAAAGTCTGGTCCAGGATTTTTCAGTTAATGGATAAAAATGCCAGTTACGAAGTGGAGTCCAGTAATACGGTGGCCACGGTTAGAGGAACCGCTTTTGATTTTGTAGTCTCCCAGGATCATTCGGTTGAAATTACGTCAATTGAAAGCGAAATAGAAGTCGCCTCTTTTAAACAAAAGGATTCAAGAAATGAGCGAGAGATTATTCAAAGGGGTTACCTGTTGGAGAATATGGAGATTAAAATTGATCAGAAGAATTTGGATGAGATCGGAAAACAGAAGTTGGAGGCTCGAAAAATAAAGGAGAGCAAGCTGCAAAGCGAAAGGTTTTTGGAAAATTTAAATCGAGATCAGGAATTCAAAGACTACCTTATCGAGAAAAAACAAAATCAGGTTAAAAAAAAGGCCGGAATTTTACCGGATTCCAGGCTCTACGAAATAGAGGAAAAACAGGAGGATTTTAATTTGAAAAATGAAGTCGACAAGGATAAATTCAGCAGTTATGTCAATCAAAGACTCTCCGAAATATATCTGTTGGGCGAAAAGGAAAAATTAGATCAGGCTTTTGGAGCAATGGAAAAATTAAAGATATATATAAATAATAATTTTCACTATTTCAATGAGGAGGATAAGAGGTACATTGAACGGTCGGTTCAAAATCAATTGGCTGTTTTTTCGCTCTTAATGGCCGATATCCTGCCGGGCTCCAGACTTTATGAATTAAAAGTCGAATTCGAGGAATTGCAACTAAATTATTTTTCCAGCGGATCAAACGTCGATTTTATCAAATTAAAAATTCTGGAGAAAAGGATCAAAGAGGAGGAGAAATTAAAAAATCAGGGATCCCCGGAATTTTGTCGGGAAGTGAGAGATTTTTTGGCCGAAATTAACGATATCTATGAAAAAGAAACTTCCAGAGGTCAAACTGATCTTTTAAAAAGAATCGAGTATTCCAAAGTCAAACTTGAAACAGCTCAAAATAATCATTGCCAGTCAAAAAAAGAAACCGAGCCAACCGATAAGGAATTCAAAGTTCAAGATTCAGATGAAGGTCCTAAGGATCAAAAGGAGTCTTTAGACAGTCAGGAAAAAGCAGAAATATTCGCTCAACAAAAAGCCAGGTTGGATGAATATCAAAAAGAAATGAAGCGTTTACTGGCCGAGGTTAAAAAACCCCAAAATAAAAAGCCAAAAGTTAAGGAAGTAAAAGCTCAGGTCCAAGAGGAGGTTTTGGATTTTAGACAAAAAATCAGAAGCAATCCAGTCGAATCCGTAGTAATCTCAGCCGGTCTGGGAGGATTTCTGGCTGTCCTTTTATTGAAAAGGAGGATTAAAAAAAATGATCCCAAAAATTAGCCAAAGGTCGGGTTCAGGCCAATTTTTATTTATTTTTGTTTTTTGGGCATTAAAAAATCAAAAGCCCCTTTTTTAATGATCTTCTTGGTATATTCATAACCGAGTTTAATAATGTCATCTATGGCTTCAAATTCTAAGATGCCGTATTGTTTGACCGGCGGTTTTAAGTAGATATCGGCTTGTTTTATAAGCTGATTTTCTTTGTTTAGGCTTCTTAAAGCCATAGAATTGCTTATAATATCCACTATGTTAGGAAAATTAATGTTTTTTTGAAAAGGGGAGATGCGGTTCCATAAAAAGCTCCAGGGGGTGGGGGATTTTTTAAAGTCCACTTTTAAATTCTCTCTGCCGGTAACGTTGATGCCGATTACATAACCCCGGCTTTTCAGCTTCATAATATCGCAGGGAAAATTGTTGAAAATGCCACCGTCGACAAATAGTTTTCTATTAGTGAGCAATGGTGTGAATACGCCCGGAATGGAAATAGAGGCTCTTACCGCTTTTCTTAATAATCCCTTTTCATGAACATTCATCTTGGCGCGGGATAAATCGCTTGAAATACAGAAATAATTAATCCACAAATCGGTTATATCTATATTTTGGTAGGAGTTTTTAATCAAAGCGTCGATTTTTTTGCCTTTCAACAAGGATAACATGGGAATTGTATATTCTTTATGCGGTCTGATCTTCTGCCAGACATTTCGGTGAGTTTTTTCGATTTTTTTATAATTTTCTCCCATAGCGTATTGAGCCGCTATAACGGCCCCCATACTGGTTCCGCCTATGTAATCAATCGGAATTTCAGCTTCGCTTAAAGCTCTAAGAACCCCGATGTGCGCTAAACCTTTGGCCCCGCCTCCGCTTAAAGTTAATCCGATAGCGTTTCCGGAAATAATCCTGGCTAATTTTTCAATATCCTGTTTTCTGCTCCATTTAATATGAATATGTTTTTTAATCTTTCTTTTTTTTAACCATCTTTTTGTGCCCAAGGGAAGAGGACTGCCATTGGGATGAACAAGCACCAAATTATTACATGCATGCCAGGCTTTCATCTTTTTTAAATAATTTTTCTCGATTTGACTCAATCCCGGATTTTTGGTCGCATTAGCTAAGAGGATTATTTTATCCGCTCTTTTCAAGACTTCTTTAGTCCAAGTGGGATTTTTAGGATTGGCTTCAAAAATTATAAAATTATAGTCGTTCTCCTGTTCGTCGAGCCAGGAAGTCATTCTGTAATAGATAAAGCTGTCTTGATTGGAGCGGGAGACATTGGGAATATTTAAAAATTTATCGACTTTTTTATCCTTTAAAAGCAGAGTTGAACCATAACGGGAAAGAGATCGTTCAAATCTGCGCATAAATTTTTGTAGTGGCAGATCCGAGGTTATCGCAACAACCGCAATATTTATATCTTTATCCTTATTTAAAGTCGAAATTTTATTGTTTTTCAGACGTTTAACTATGGTATTGGCGATTTTTTTAAAAATCCAGGGATATTCTTTAATTACTTGTTCAAAATTTTTTTCCGATATTTTAATTAAATTCGAATCCCGAATTGCTTGAACCGAAGCCGAACGTTTCTCTCCGGTTAATAAGCCCATTTCGCCGACACATTCGCCTTGAGTAATTTCTCCGATTGTGGTTTCAAAGTCATTTTTGTTTTTCCTGTAAACTCTCAATTTACCGGTTATAATAAGATAAATACTATTGCCCAGGTCGCCTTCCTCAAAAAGTGTTTCCCCGCTTTTTAATTTCTTCCAGGAGGCCATTTTTTTAACGGCCGAAAGCATCTTTGGATTGACACTTCCAAAAATATTTTCAAGCACTTTATTTAAACTCTTGTTTTTAAATTTTTCTTCAATGTGTTTTATGAAACGTTTAGTGGAAGAAGGGCTGTCCTGTATTAATTGGTTGATTTCCTTTTTGGGGATTTTTAGTAATATCGAATCTTTCAAAGCTTTAACTGTCGTCATTTGGTTGCCTTTAGTCAGAATTTCGAAATCACCCACCAACTGGCCGGCTTTTATTCGGTCGATTTCGCTTTTTAACCCTTGCGATCGAAGACTTTCGAGTTCGCCTTTGATTAGAATATAGAAATTATTGTGTCTGTCGTCCTGGGAATATAAAATGCCGCCGCTTTTGAGCCGCACCGCCTTTGCGCAGGCTTTTAATTTTTCCTCGGATTTTTTATCAAAAATTTCAAAAAAAGTTTTTAATTGAGGATTCTGGTTTGATAAATCCACGTTATTGATCTTCATTAATAATATATTCAATTTAACTCCTATTAAGTTTATCCTTCAAATATTTTCCCCGCCAGTCTGAAAACCGGAATTTTCTAACTGGGAACCGGCGCTGGGGCGGGACGTCTAATTTAATAATCCTTTATGATTTTATTATTTTTATAATTTTAACATATTCTAAGCTTTCACTCAAGTATATTTGGCTAAAATAAGCTATTTTATTCTGTAAATCAGCTGTTTACAAAATATTGGTTTAATTTTGTTTAAGTAGGGAAATGATCTGAAAAAACTTAAATTATATGCTTAAATATAAGTTTTTTTTAATTTATTAAAGAATTAGAATAAAATCATAATTTGTAGAAATATAATTACAGATCCAGTTTTTGTTAAATTAATTTCAATTAAAAAAATTGATTAAAACAAGGAAGTTTGTTGCTTTTTGATTTCTTGCCTTCTAAGCTTTTTTTTGATTTTTTCTAATTTGGGGTCGATTATTTTTTTCAGAAAAGGGGAGGCGATAACTTCTAAAAAATCGGATTTTTTTGCTTTTCTATTTTTAAGTCTGTTTTTGGCTCTAATTAGATAAACGTTGTTTTTGGCTCTGGTTAAAGCCACGTAAAACAAACGTTTTTCCTCTTCAGGATCAGCTTCTTTTTTTAAATAAGGTATATAGCCTTTTTCAAAACCGATTAAAAAAACGTACTTGAATTCAAGCCCCTTGGCGGCATGCATTGTACATAAAGTTACTTTTTTGGCTTCCTGGTCAATATAATTATTGTCTTTCAGCCTATAAAACAGAGAAATAAGGGATTTTAAAGTGTCTTTTTCTCCCTCGAACTCCATAATCGTTTGATTCAGCCGCTGTAGATAAATCGATTTGTTCGGCTTTTTGAGCTCGTTTTCCAATTTGTTAAAAGATTTAATGATTTTTTGAATGATAAGCTCCAGCCTCTTTGATTTCATTTTTTTTAAACTTGCGATTTGCTTTAAATATAGATTTAATTTTTTCCACTGTTTCGAAGTTAAATTTAAATGCGAATTTTTGGGGTTTGAAAACACCGCCTGCTTTTTTAGGATTTTTGCTATTTTTTCATTTTCTATAGATTCGATCTTTTTTATGATTGCTGGATCTAAATTGGAAAATTTATCGATAGTTATGGATTTTAAGC
>WJJX01000013.1 GCA_014729445.1 Candidatus Moraniibacteriota bacterium
GTCCCGCACTCCGGGCAGGTGAGCAGCCGGAAGCGCCGCTCGATCTCGATCACAAGAATCTCTTCTCTTTGGCCTTGGGGCCTCTCGATCCGGATACCCTTGACCCACAGCCCCGGCAGCCCAATCGTTCGGTTCAGGAAGGTCGTGATGCGCATCGGGGCTCTCCTCTCGTGTACGGTGGCGTTCTGGCGAACAACCACATAGTACCGGAGGGAGTCACGGTGCGCATCCTTCACGATTCTCCTCTTGATCACCTTCCTCCTGACTCGGACCAGTCACCTAACTCTCTGCAGCAGCGGAGTTTCTCCTATCCCCATCCCCTCCTGACAGCTACACCTGTCTTAGGAGAACCTTGAGTTTCCGGGCGTCTCAAAGCATCCTGGTCCGCAGCAGAAACGCAAACCGTTATATGATGGGTGCTAACTGATGTTGGCCCGCCAGCGCGGTCGGTAGGAACGCCCTTGAACAGGTGAGTCCAACGCTCAACGGCTCTCTTTGATCAGGCCCGACGAACACAATCTGGGCGAGGGGAGTGATTCAGCTCCCGAGCCATGCTACCTCTTCTCCGAATTTCTCGCCTTCAACGGGATCATCCGCGCGCAGCACGGCGTCAGCATCTTGGCTCCAAACATGGGCCACGTACTCAAGCGCTTCCCGCGCTGCCCGGTCATCTGCTTTGACACCGTTGTAAATCAGACCGACGGTTCTCACTTCTCGGCCCGTGATCTCCAAAATCCGGTTTTTTGCCTCCTTGTAGTGCCAGAAAGCCCGTCCCAACCGAAGTCCGGGGGCTCGCATGCTCTCCATAGGACGACGGGGATCAATAGTAATTCCGCCCAAAAGGAGATCTCGATGGCTGGACCGGATTGCGCGATCGAACGACGGGACCTTTGTCGAGAATATCTCCCGAGCCTGGAATTGGAATAAGTCCGACGGCTTTACACGTTTCTCGATATGAAGCCCGAATGCCTCTTTGGACATATAGGTTCGTATAGTCTCGTCAATTTTGGCAACGCGAGCGATCTTCACACGCTTTGCGCGCCTCTTCTGAGCTTCTCCCAAGTATTTTCTTTTCAGTAACCGGATGGTATCCCGGTCTGGGGAACGGAAGAGTGGCCGAGGATCAGAGATCCGCACCTGTGGGCCGAGGTATTGTCGGAGGCCTAGCAAGTCCTCAAATCGTGAAAGCTCCTTGCGGGTTCTGGAAAGTGCTTCGGAAAGAAGTCGAATTTCCACAGGACCCGCAATGCACTTCGCCCTCTGCAGGCCTTCGTTGTACTCAAGTCTGAGCATCCGGCCGTTCCCGATGAGAAGCGCCACGTTCACGTGTTCCTCTGCTTCCGGATTTGGCGACGCCCCCACCAAAGCAAACCACCACTTGTGTTCGCTACTCATCCCAAGCCTCCGTAGCGAGTTTCTCGATCCCCTGAGCCCGACTGGTCAACAAATCGATCGAAGTCTGCATCCAGGGTACCGCTGCCAAATCAAGATCGAGCTGGATTTGTTCAAGTACCCCTGCAATATGTTGAGGGTCAATTGCCTTGATCTTCTCCAGAAACCCTCTCGGCAGTGCATATTGCCGACATAGCCGCCCGAGATCCTCCAGAGGCCAGAACTTCGAGCCGGGCCACCCATTGATTGTGAAACGGTCCGGTTCTCCCCGGAGGACCGCTGCCTTCTCGAAATCAATGGCAAAGATCTTGGTGCCTTCTCCCTCACCCTCCCCTCGCGCTTCCTCCGCGTCCTCAACGAAGTTTCCGATGTTCCGGTCCCAGTTTGCCACCCATACATCGAAGGCGATGGTCTCTGGGATCACCTCAGGGTTTGAAACAAGACCATTCCCAACCCAGTGATCCACCGGATAGCGACCACGTAGCTTCTTCGAACAGAAGAAGAGGCCTTCCTCCCCGGGCACTTCGCAAACGCCGAAATCCGGCGTGGCAATCCCGAGTTCCCTGGCGAACTGAAAAGCCGAGGCCTCCGCAAAAACGATTCCGAGATCCGGCCCTTTCAGGACCACGTCACCAAGTTCAGAGGAGAGCGCCTCTCGCGGACTGGTACTGTATACCTTACCCGGAGGGCTGACGAGGGGTCTTGGCCCTTCAACCAACGTGACACGCTCCAGATTCCCCTCCTTTTCGAAACGAGCCGGGGCACCAAACACATGTTCCTTCCCCTGGCCTTACAAGTCAAGCTCGCTCTTTTCCGGCAGTACCCCGGGCAACCCTTTCCGCGATGGTGCCAAGTGGAAAATTGAGCCAGCCGGAACTCGTCCTTCATCCTGATTTAGGGCCGCGTTGGAGTATCATATAACACGGGTTTGCTACTGTCCGTGCGAGCTCCGGGGACGTTTTCCTTGAGTTTCCGGGCGTCTCAAAGCATCCTGGTCCGCAGCAGAAACCCAAATCCGTTATACCACCTCGACAGTCCAAGTTGGTGGAGGTGTCGGCCGGGCCATGAACCATCCGGGGGATGCCACACGACAGCTCCCGACCGCCGTCTTCCAACCTCCAGGCCTCTGACTTCCGGGTTTGGCCAGAACAGAAGA
>WJJX01000014.1 GCA_014729445.1 Candidatus Moraniibacteriota bacterium
ACCACCGCCGAGGAACTGGTAAAAAAACATGTCGAACAAAACACCACCCGATGGAACGCCAATAACGCGGCTTTGGTAACTATCAATCCCCGAACCGGAGACATTTTAACAATGGTGGGGTCCAGAGATTATTTTGACAGCGAAAACGACGGAAACGTCAATGTCGCTATTCGAGGCAATCAACCCGGATCCTCTTTTAAACCCTTTGCTTACGCCACCGCATTTTCTAAAGGTTACACCCCCCAAACCCTGCTCTTCGATGTTGAGACAAACTTTAAAGTCGAAGACTACGAAAAAGATTATATTCCCCAAAATTACGACGGCAAATTTAACGGCAAGGTCACAATGAGAGAAGCGCTGGCCCGATCCCTCAATGTGCCGGCAGTCAAAACTTTATATTTGGCCGGCATTGATGAAACTCTAAAAACCGCTGAATCTATGGGAATAAGCACTCTAACCGATAGAAAAAACTACGGCTTGGCCCTGGTATTGGGCAGCGGTAACGTCACTTTACTTGAAGAAACCGCCGCTTTCGGGGTTTTCGCTAATGACGGCGTCAAACTTGATCACCGGGTTGTTTTAAAAATCCAGGATTCCAAAGGCAATATCATTAGAGAAGCCGAAACCCAAAGCGGTAAAAGGGTGCTGGCCCAACAAGTGGCCAGGCAAATCAATGACTGTCTCCAGGATAACTCTGCGCGTTCTCCGACTTTTGGAGGACATAGCCCCTTATATATTTCAGGCAAAAACGTGGCCGCCAAAACCGGGACCACTCAAGAATATCGCGACGCCTGGACCGTGGGCTATACTCCGGAACTGGTGGTCGGTGTCTGGGCCGGCAATAATTACAACGAGCCAATGAAGGAAGGCGCCGGCGGAGTCGCTGTCGCCGCCCCTCTATGGAACGATTTTATGAAAAGATTCATCGATCAATATTCCGGCACCGATTTTAAAAAACCCAAAGAGGAAGAAATAGAAAAACCAATGCTGGGAGGTTTCTTGGAGGATGAAATCGAACTTAGAATAGACGAGGACTCCGGCTACATCGCAACCGAAGATTGTAAAGACAAACACATAGATAAAGAAAAATTTCAAGTATCTAATACTATTTTATATTACGTTGACATCGAGGATCCAAGAGGCGAAATTCCAGAAGATCCCGAAGAGGACCCGCAATACGAAAATTGGGAAAAAGCCGTTCAAAAATACGCCCAAAAACACAAAATCAAAAACAACCCGCCTCCGATGGATATCCGGGCTTGTGAGGGGAAACTAAACGGAGATGGAGAAGAAGTGGAATATGATGAAGATGACGACGACGATGATGACGATTAAATTAATAAAAAAGAGACCGAGGTTAACCCCGGTCTCTTTTCTTTACTCTAAGGATTTAATCTATCCCATTCTAAATCTAATTTTTTGCACAAATTCACCTCCCATTTTCTCATTTATTCTAAAAAGGATTTCCCTGTTTTTGTTTCGAATCGCTTGACCAACCGAAAAATTTTTCAACCTAACCTCCAATGTTCCAGTATTTTTCAAAAATTTGACCACTTCCGGACGATAAAATTTATTCTTGCACAATTTTTCTATCGCTTCTTGACCATAGCGACAGACCATAAAAGCCTCGACTTGATCCAAAAGCCCCTTCCTCACCATTATTCTTCTAATGTCATTTCCAATTCCAAACATTTTTGTTTTTTATTTTTTGATTTTATTTATATTTTTTTCCTAGTTTTAATAAGGAGGATGATTCGCTATTTTAATTATATCCCCTTTATCTCTTATTGTAAAAATATTCAAAGGATTGTGCTTTTCATTAGTCGATTCACCAAGACCAATATGAGATTCAGAACTAGCATCTACTTTCTTAAAATCACCGTTTTTTTGTTCCAATTCATGAACAATAAGAACAGGCGGCTTGCCTTTCTTAAATTTAATTTTTTTTATTTTAAAGTGTACCTTCTTACCGTCAATCCATAACGTCAGATATTTCTGGTCTTTGTTCGTAATCCCAAACTTGCGTAACGTTTCCCATGCTTTTCTTTCAAGTGATTCTACATCACTTCTTGTTGTTTTTTCTGTTGCTGTTTGCTCTCTACTTGCCATAATTATTAATATTATTAAAGGCTATGCTTTTATTTCTCGAAAAATCTAATTATATAATAACAAAATCCAAAAACCAAAGTCAAAATCCAGATTCTTGCCTCTAATTAAACAGCTTGTTTAAGAGCTTAAAAAAAATAAAAACCCGGTTTGTGTTTCAAATGCTTTTCAATTTTATACAAAAAAAGTTTTCATCAAAGCTTTTAAGTTCATCAAAAAACTTCTTCTTCACAAGAAAAAAAGACCGGGAAACCCAAACGCATTCCACGGCTTTTCGCCTATTTCTCCAAAAACTATGTCCGGGTGTGAAAAAACAATCCAGCTCTTAAACCAGACAATTCTCCGTGGTCATACGGTGCTTCTCAGTATTATAATTAACTATTTGAATAGAAATATCGTATCTCATAAAAGGCCACAAATAAGAGCCTGCGCAATTAAAGTTTAATCTAATCATTCCCAAAAATCAAAAAAAGTGTATATTAAATAAAAGGTAATTATTAAAAAAAGAAAGATCATGCCGGACAAAAAAACCAAGCGAATGCTTAAGGAAAAACTTTTGGATTTAAAGAAAAATCTAAGCCATCAACTTGGCCAATTCGCCAAAAAAGACGACCAGGTTGAAAACAACTATATTTCCGAATTTCCGGACCAAGGCCGCGAGCCGGACGACGACACCCCCAAAGAATATGAAAATTATGAAAGAAGAATAGGAGTTGAGCAGGAACTGGAGGAAGAGCTTCAAAAAGTCAACCGAGCGCTCGAAAAAATAGAAAACGACACCAATTACGGAATTTGTGAAAACTGCGGCGAACCAATCGCCATCGAAAGACTGAAAATCAGACCCCATGCGGTTAAGTGCATTAAATGCAAAAAAAAATAACAAAATTTCAAAAATCGATCGTCCAAAAAAGACTTAACTCTTTAATCCTAATCGCCATCCTGGTCGTTATCGACCAAGCCTTAAAATTCGCCGTAACTCGTGTCCCCCCCATTCTTGAAATGTCGCACCTCTGCAATGCCGGCATCGCTTTTGGCTTTAAATTAATGCCTCAATTTATACTGCTGTTAAACATCCTTATCCTAAGCTGGCTAATCTATTGCCTGGTGAAAAAATCGAGAACAAACTCCTCATTTTTATTTATCTTCGCTCTGATCCTGCTTACCGCCGGCGCCGTCTCCAATACCGCCGATCGAATAAATTTCGGATGCGTAATCGATTATATAGATTTAAAAATCTGGCCCGTCTTTAATTTAGCCGATACTTATATTTCAATTTCTTTTATCCTTCTCATCTTTCACCTCCTTAAAGAAAACAAAAAAGCTAAGAAACAATAAATTCAGTCTTTTTTTATTTTTTATTCACAATCTTTTCATCCTAACTGCGCTAAGCTAAAAATCAGAAGATCTACATGATTGGTAATCCGTGCACCGCACGGGTTCCCAATCTGGATCTTTGCATACTCTAAAGAGCGCCATCTCAAAAAAATAATTAAAATTCGAAATTACTAACTAAAGAAAAGAGAATGTACTCAAGAATCAAATCCTTTGTTTTAAACGGCATCGATCCAATTCAAGTCGATATCGAAACCGATCGGACCACCGGGCTGCATAACTTTAATCTCGTCGGACTCCCCGACGCCAGCGTCAAAGAATCAAAAGAAAGAGTGGGTTCGGCTATTAAAAACAGCGGCCTTAAACCCCCTTATCATTTCGGCCGAA